>CAZJXH010000136.1:0-9741 GCA_964549475.1 uncultured Oscillospiraceae bacterium | reverse complement strand
ACTGCTGTCATAATGCGCGATAGTCGCCTCGGAATCGGTCCATATTGATGAGATATATAGCGGCTGGGGAATCGCACCCACCGTCTGCCGAAGGATGACGGTGAATCCGCCGTCTTTTGTAGAAACAATCTGCTGGAGGATACCGGGAAGCGGATTGATGGTCTTCAAGACGGATCCGGACGGGGAAAGGACGACCAGACTTGATTCTTCCCCGGATTCTTCTGTGTTCCAGAACCAGCCGCCGATAAACCGGCCATCACCAAGCTTTGCCGCTGCCATCATCCAGGCTTTCTTCTCTTCCACATTATAGGTCCAGCGTCTTGCTCCGTCATGATCAAAATAAACAAAGATGGACTGGGAAGATGTGACCGAGGTATCTTCCTGGGAGGCAACCAGGGAAGCGAAGGCCAGGGATCCTTCCCCGTTTGGAAGCGCGATCACATCAAAAAAATTCTCATTCAAGGGGATCACCGAAGTCCATCGTTCATGCAAATCCTCACCATAACAGCCAATCTGTGATACTTGACGATAGGCAATCCCCGAAGTGACAGCACTGTCTTTCAATTGAGTCGCCCATGACAGCAAAAGCCCTGTTCCGGAAGAATAGGAGGCATTCCTCAAATTGTCGTTTTCGGGTGTTCCAATGGTTACCATACTGGATCGGGTGCCATCTTTCTCAAACTTCAGCAAAGTGACATCATTATTATCAAAGCTTCCATCCGGCTTGACCGCGGAAGTCGTTCCGGCAGTGATCACAGCACCATTCGGGGTGGCGAAAAGATACTGCAGCGCTCTAGGGACCGTTTGCTCGTCCCTGGATACCCAAAGCAGCCCGCCTTCGGAAGAAAACCGATACAGCCTGTCAATCGAGGGATAGAGGGTGGAATCGTTCAATGTGACTTGAAGGGATACCGCAAATCCTCCATCCGGGAAGACGCATACGGAGTTGATATATCCTTGGAAAGGATTCGCATTGTACTGTTTATCCCACATCAGCGTGCCATTCGCATGGAAGCGGATTACCTGGAGATAGTTCATTGGATCTCTGCTCGATTCGTTCCCGTTTACGAGGACCTGGCAGACGGCAAGACAGCCGCCGTCCGAAAGGGGTTTGATAAAATCGAATGACTGCGACTTGGATAATTTGATGGGATATGCCGGTATTTTATCAAGAGCGACTGCGGCGATTTCGGTGTGGCGGTACACTCCGGATTGGGGGACCATCCAGTCTGTCGGGGCACGGGTTGGTGTGAAATCAGGCGGATCGAAAGGATCGGAAGGAACGGAAAAACCGGAACAGGAAGAAAAGACCAAAAGTACCACCAATGAAAAGATAAGCTGAATCATTCGAATAGGCTGTCTCATTGTATTTCTCCTCTCGATAGACTATCGCAATAGTGCGTAATCATACTATCACAATAGTCTAATACTGTCAATATCGACGAATCGAATAAAAAGAACGAATCCAAAGAGGATAATTAATATTGCGATTTTTCGTTCCGATAAAAAATCATGATAATTCTTTTCCACTTGCATAAAAGAATGGTATAATCTTGAAAGGCGGATACATAAGGGCGAAAACATGCAGAGATCCGGGGGGTTGTTGTTTTCCCCCCCTGTACAATTTCCAGGATGGCTCAATATTTTACGAAATGTTTACGGAGTGAAAGTTCATATAATAGTACAAATAAAACATATTAAAATAAATATAAATAATATTCTAATAATAATAAGATTAATATGTTGACAAATAATAATGATAAGAGTACAATGAGGCTATAAAAGAAAGGCGAGGTTGGGCTGCATGAACATTTCAACAAAAGCAATCGTTTCCAATTCAGAAATGATAAAGAATTACAAAGACTGCAGAGAAAAAGCAGAAGGTACCGGCAAGATTTTTATTTTAAAGAACAATCAACCCGATGCGGTTTTGTTTTCAATTGACGAGTATGAGAGACTATCGGTGTTTCTGGAGTATTTGGAAAGCCTTGATAATGAAGGAATTTCAAAAATCATCGAGCTGCTGCCGAAAGATGGGAAGAGAAGGATATACTCCATCGATCATTTAAAAGACGATATGGATAAATATTAGAAATAAAAGACCCGGTTGACATTCCGAAAATTAATCATCAGGACATTTAGGGTGGGACATTAATTTTTGTTCCACCTTTTATTATATTATGTTTATGAATAAAATGCGATCATGGTAACGCTTTAGAGTGCCTTGAATCATTGATGTTTTCGAAGGAAAAACGGACAAGAGGCCTGAAACGATTCAAATGGAGGATAAGAATATGGAAGAATATCAAAGAGAAGACAAAACCATCACCGACAACGGAGTCGAGAAAACCAACACAGATCCGAACAGCTTCACCGGAAACAAAGTATCGGATAATAAAACGCAGGCAGTCGTAACCTATAAGACCAACGAGAGTTCATTGAAAGGCAGCAGAATTGTTTATTTTTTGCTCGGGCTGCTGGAAATCCTGTTTGCTTTCCGGCTTGTGTTCAAGTTGCTTGGCGCAAATCCGGCAAGCGGTTTCGTTTCTTTCCTTTATAATGTCTCGGGATTCTTTCTCGCACCATTCAGTGGAATTTTCAGAAGTGCTGTCAATAGCGGGATTGAGACCAAGTCTGTCCTGGAGCCTGCCTGCCTGATCGCAATGGCGGTTTATGCACTGGCAGGGTTTGGAATTGTCAAACTGATCAAAATCTATGGGACGCCAAAAAATAAAAAAGTATAATCGATTCTGCGCAATGCGCGAATCCGGATGTCATGGATGCAAACCTCATTTCTGTTTATTTAGATACGATAACAGGAATGGGGTTTATTATAAAATATGATATAATTGAGTATGTGCTTATACTGTCGGCAAATCATCGAAACACTGCCGGTAAATCATCACACTTGGATTTTTAATGCTATGGGGGGTGGGTTTTATTGAAATATCGGGATTATTATGAAATACTAGGCGTTGGCAAAAACGCATCCCAGGAGGAGATCAAGAAAGCTTTCCGGAAACTTGCGAAACGATATCATCCCGATACCAATCCAAACAACAAGGTATCGGAAGAAAAATTCAAAGAGGTCAGTGAAGCATATGAAGTCCTCGGGACCGAAGAAAAGCGGAAGAAATACGACGATCTGGCAAATGAAGTAAAATATAAGAACGGGACGGACTTCGATCCGTCAAAAGCAGGACACGGATATACAAGGTATGAGCAGCAGCCGGCGTCCGATAATGATTTCAGTGACTTTTTCAATGCTTTTTTTGGCGGGAATCCGACGAACATGGATGAACTGTTCCGGAGAAGCTCTTCCGGCAGTCGGCGCGCCCGGTCTTATTCGCAGGACGGTGCGGATAGCGAAGCCGAGATCAGCATCACCATTAAAGAAGCTTTTTTCGGGGAAGAGAAAAAAGTCACCATCAGCAACGGAGCATCGAATCGGACGATTTCATTCAAGATTCCGGCGGGAATCATGCCCGGCGAAAAAATCAAGCTTTCCGGGCAGGGCGAACCGGGGATAAACGGCGGCAAAAACGGCAACATCCTGATGATCGTGCGTTTTATCGAGGAGGATAAATTCCGGATCAACGGGCTTGACCTCGAAACAACGCTGGACTTGCTGCCCTGGGATGCAGGCCTTGGAAGCGAGATGACACTGGATACCATTGATGGAAGAATCATGGTCAAAATCCCGGCGGGTATTCAGACGGACAGCAAAATCCGAGTGGCGGGAAAAGGCTACAAGGATACCCATGGAAGACGAGGGGACTTCTTTATCAAAGTCCGGATGGTCAATCCTAAAAAGCTGAGCGAGGAGCTGAAGGCAGATTACCTGCGGATAAAAAACAGAAAAACCGATCGCTGAAGCGACAAGAAGAGAGGCTCAAAAAATGGATGGGAAAAACCGTGGCAGCATAAAGCCGGGAAGCCGCGTCAGAATTGTCCAAAAACAGGATCAAAAAAGTGGAAAACTGACAGAAGGAACAGTGGAACGGATCCTTACCAATTCTCCGACACACCCGCATGGGATCAAGGTCCTGCTTGCTGGTGGAATTGTAGGCCGGGTCAAAGAAATCCTTCCTCAATAAAAAGAGAAATCCTTCCTCAATAAAGGGAGAAATCCGATAAAATACAACGGACCGGATGAATGGAAAGGGGATCACCGATGGCAAGTGCATGGAGTGTCGTGCTGGATTTGGTATTGAGATCATTGCATGTAAAGGATTCCTTTGAGAAAATGTTCAACCGGCGAACATTCGGCAAAGGGGATTTGAATGAGCCTCCGAAAAGCCTGTATGCAAGCCTTGATATCGAAAAAACGGAAACAGGCAAGGGCAATATTTTTTATTTGAGTCCAAAACCGGAAGGGATACTGGAAACAACCAAAAAACAAATTTTATATTTACATGGCGGAGGATATGTCCACGGGTTCAACCAGCTGCACTGGCTATTCCTGAAGACACTGGCTCAGACATTGAATTGCACGATCATCGCACCGGATTACCCTGTCGCGCCTGAATTCACCTATCATGACTCCTTTGCGATGGTTATCCCCCTGTATAAAAAGCTTGTCAGCGAAATGGGCGGAGAAAACCTGATTATCATGGGCGATTCCTCTGGCGGCGGATTCGCCCTTGCACTGGCACAAAAAATGAAAGAAGAAAAGATTGAAATGGCAAGCCAGATTATTATGATATCCCCCTGGCTTGATATAACGCTTCGAAACAGGGACATCCCGGCACTTGATTCCCAGGATCCCATCCTGGGCGTGAAGGGATTGAGACGGGCGGGCTTGTCTTATGCGGGGGATACGAATCCCAATAATTATTTATTGAGCCCCATTAATGGTCCGGTAGACGGATTAGGCAAAATTACCATATTTATCGGCACAAAAGATATCCTGCTTGCAGATACCAGAAAATTCAAAGCGATTGCAGAAGGAAAAGGAATTGAAATCAATTATTATGAATATGAAGAAATGCTTCATATCTGGCCACTTTTCAATCTGCCTGAGTCCAAAAAGGCGATTGACCAGATCCATCGTCTTGTCAACGGCTGAATCCGGGGCTTAACCTGCCGGTTCTTTTGTTTCACTTTATTATATAAACGATTACCTTGCGTTTGAAACTATTTCTGAGCAAACTGTATTTCTGCTTTTACTATATGAAATCGTATAATCGGGCTATCCCTATAAAATGCAGCACTTCATCCTTTTGCGAAAAAGAAGCGGATCGAAGGGCTGTTTTTATGTTTTTCAAATGTCGTTCATCGACTTATGTAAAAGCAGCTGTTTATGTTTTGATAAATAATTAGAATAAATGTAAGAATAATAATTACAAATATATATTGACTAATAATTGTTATTGTAGTACTATTAAATTGGGTTTGATAAAGAATTCTCTCGTTTTATTATAAACGCTTATATCAATAATCGAGAAAGAATGAATTCAAACCCTGAATAATGATAATGATCAAGACAGAATCATGGAAGAAAAGTACACATCAACGAACGTTGAAAAAGAAAGGGCTGGTCAAATTGATGAAACGGATAATAATGAAACGAATCATGCCATTATTTATTGCTCTGATGCTTATCGTTATGGCAATACCTGGAACGACTATGGCAGCTGAAGTGAAAGTAGAATTGGGAACCGCATCCACATTTGCCATTCTGGCAGGCACCACGGTTACCAATACCGGATCAACGACCATAACAGGAGGACTTCCGGAAGGCGGAGGGAACATCGGAATCCATGATGCTTCCGGATATACCACCGCGCTGGTGGGAGTGACAATGACAGGATGGACAATATACGTGAATGACAGCGTCGCGCTTCAAGCGAAAAACGATCTGACAGCAGCCTACCTTGATGCCGCAGGACGGACACCCACCACAACATTCACCGAGACCGACAACCAGCTCGGCGGAAAAACACTGACCGCCGGCGTATATGCATTCGGCCATGCCGATACCGCCAACCTGACCGCGGCAAATCCTTTGATTCTTGACGCACAGGGAGATCCGGATGCGGTTTTCATTTTTCAGGCATCTTCCGATCTTATCATGGCATCCGGAAGTGTGATTCAGCTTCGGAACGGCGCCCGGTACTGCCGTGTTTTCTGGCAGGTGACAAGCTCGGCGACATTGGGAACATACTCTACTTTTATCGGACATATCTTTGCATTGACATCCATCACTGCACAAACAGGAGCGACCATACAAGGACAGCTGCTGGCAAGAAACGGTGCGGTCACACTGGACACCAACACCATCACCAATGCATTATGCAATGCTGCGGCAACAGCCACTCCGACCCCGACAGTGACAACCGCGCCGACCCCGACAGTGACGACTGCGCCGACACCGACAGTGACAACCGCGCCGACCCCAATCATTCCCCAGACCGGCGACAAATCGATCGACTCCACATTGATCTTTGGATTATTGATTGCTAGTGCAATCCTGATATTCCTTGCATCAATGAAAAATAGAATGGGAAGAAAGAAAAAATAAATAAGCGGGGATAAAATTCCAATGAATTGAAAAGTCTAAACTATGTTATAATTGATCTATATTCAAATTAATAAGAGATGCCATTCTACAATCAAGAATGGCTCTCTATTATTAAAATGAATAACTATATGGAGATCGGAGGTGTTCAACGTGGGAGATAAAAATCCAAAGAAACCAGAGAAAAAGAAGAAACAAGTCGAGAAAAAAACGATAGCTCCAGCAGCAACATTACCTACACCAACCAAACCGAAGAAGTAATAATGAAAAAGTGAATTCCTATTTTTGTTGATTTATATATCTGACTATATCAATATATTATTTTCAGTGACAGAGCCTTTGAATCCGCCCGCAGCAGTGCGGCTGTTTGAAGGCTTTTAATTTTCAAACATTGATTTTTCAGAATATAACGAATATAATAAATCCTAATCATTTGAACAATCATATTGTCAAGTAATAAATAAATCATATATAAGGGGAACAAACAGCTTGGAAGAGTCGGAATTGATTCAAAAAATCATAGAATTAAAGAAGCGGCGCAATGTGCTCATCATAGCCCATCTGTATCAATGGCCCGAAGTGCAGGACATCGCTGATTTTGTGGGGGATTCTCTGGAATTGAGCCGAAAAGCGAAAAGTGCAGATGCGGATGTCATCGTTTTCTGCGGCGTATGGTTCATGGCGGAAACCGCCAAGATTCTAAACCCGAAAAAAGTGGTGCTGATACCGGAGCGCAATGCAGGATGTCCTATGGCGGACATGGTGACAGCGACCGATGTCGAGGAGCTAAGGAAGCAGCATCCTCATGCCGCCGTGGTGTGTTATGTCAATTCCAGTGCGGAAGTCAAAGCCGTCAGCGATATATGCTGCACTTCGTCCAATGCAGTGAAAGTGGTCGCCTCGCTGAAGGAGAAAGAGATTATCTTCGTGCCGGACCGCAATCTCGGCCACTATGTATCCCGGTTTTTACCGGACAAGAAATTCATCTTGTTTGATGGATTCTGTCCGACCCATAACAGGATTTCTCCCCTGGATGTGGAGAAAGTACGTCAAAGCAGGCCTGACACGCCAATCCTGGTACATCCTGAATGTGTTCCGGGAGTGGTCGACCTGGCCGACTTCACCGGCAGCACCGCACAGATCATTGACTATGCGGTAAAATCCGAACACAAAGAATTTATCATCGGAACAGAAATCGGCGTTCTGTACCGTCTGCAGCAGCTCTGTCCCTCCAAGAAATTTTATACGCTCCATGCCGCCATGGTATGTCCGAATATGAAAAAGACGAACCTTGACAGTGTCTATTTGTCCCTCGAAAAAATGCAATGCAGGATTGAACTGGATGAGGAGATCATCAAGAGAGCGTCGGGCAGCCTGGATCGGATGCTGTCCATATAGAATCCATTAAACCCCACGATGATGGCCGATACTGGCTGGAAGGATAAAAAACAATGAAACGAATGATGTATAACGGGCCTTTGGATAATGTCGAAAAAACAGCAGTCGATGTGGTTATTGTCGGATGCGGAGCGGCAGGCCTTTATGCGGCCCTTCATCTTGACCCGTCTTTGAAATGTGTGGTCATCAATAAATCCGGCCCGGAACACAGCAACTCCATGTATGCCCAGGGCGGAATCGCAACGGTCATCGAGCCGCACCGCGACAATGACGATCCAAGCCAGCATTTTACCGATACCCTTGTCGCAGGAGCCGGACTTTGCGACGAAAAGGCGGTTCATGTCCTGGTCAATGAAGCGTGGAGCAATATCCAGCAGTTGATCGCCCTGGATGTGCCTTTCGACAAGAGCGGCGGGAAACTGCTTCTGACCCGGGAGGGCGGCCACAACAAGAATCGGATTTTACACAGCGGCGGGGATGCGACAGGATTCCATCTGACAAGTACGCTGTATGAGATCGCCAAAAAGCGGGAGAATATCACCATTTTAAATAAATTGTTCATGACCGACATTTTAACAGACGAAAACGGTGTGACCGGGATTGTTGTTTTGGATGAACAGGAAAAACCACATTGTTTTGCCTCATCAAAAGTGATTGTCGCTTCCGGCGGGATCGGCCGTGTCTTCCGGAACAGCACGAACGCTGTCTGTGCCACAGGCGACGGGATTGCAGCTGCATGGCGCGCCGGCGCGGAAATCAAAGACATGGAATTCGTACAATTCCACCCGACCGCTCTGGTCCATCCGGATGAGACCGGACGGTTCTTCCTTATTTCCGAAGCCCTGCGAGGCGAGGGCGGCATTCTCCGGAACAGGCAATGGAAACCGTTCATGCAGGGAGAACATCCTCTGGCAGACCTCGCGCCAAGAGACATTGTCTCCCGTTCGATTATCAAAGAAATGAAAAGAAGCAATATTCCTCATGTTTATCTGGATATCACAACAAAATCCAGGGACTTTCTAAAAGCCCGTTTTCCGACAATATACGGCGAATGCATGCGACGGGGCCTTGACATCGCAAAAGACTGGATTCCTGTCATGCCGGTACAGCATTACTTTATGGGCGGAATCCGGACCGATGTCGACGGCAGGACAAACATCCCAGGCCTGTACGCATGCGGGGAGGCTGCATGCACAGGCGTCCATGGCGCGAACAGACTGGCGAGCAACTCGCTTCTCGAGTGCCTGGTATTCGCACGCCGGAGCGTTTACGACATTAATCAGTCCAAATTGTTCACTCCAGCGATTAAACCGCTGGAAACCAGGATTTATAAGAAGCATAAAGAGATCGATTACGACCCCTTCCGCAGCGAGATCCGTTCATTGACCACATTGAAGTGCGGCATCATCCGCAAGGAGCGGGAGCTTTTGGAAGCAAAGACGCGGCTCGGTGAAATATATGAGGAACTGGATAATATGGACCTTCAGACAAGAAGAGGGATTGAAACCTATAATCAGACCCTTATAGCAATGGCAATCACCGACGCAAGCATCCAGCGGAAAGAAAGCATTGGAGCACATTACCGGGTTGACGACGAAGTGACAGGGAAATAAAAATACCGGAGGGATCAGGAATGATGAACAATTTGACCATTGATAAAATGATTCGGCTTGCTTTGGATGAGGATATCGGAAACGGGGATATCACCACTCTTTCAACCATCAATGAAGAAAAAATCATCGGAGGCTCTTTTATTGCGAAAGAAGAGGGTATCATCTGCGGCCTCCCGATCATGAAACGGGTTTTTGAAATCTTGGCCGATT
>CAZJXH010000135.1:0-9951 GCA_964549475.1 uncultured Oscillospiraceae bacterium | reverse complement strand
CCCCGCGCTTCACCAAATTGGACAACCCCTCGGTGTATTCCTCATGATTCGCAGAGGCTTTCAATCTTTTCGCTTGGACAGCCTTCCGCGCGCTGCGAAGGCTGTCGGCCTGCGCACGTCCCCGGCCTTCTGCAATCGCTTCCGCAAAATTGGCGAACAGGACGGTGAACCAGAGAATCAATGCGATTGCAAGGGTATACCCCGCACTTTCGTCCCGGATTCCAAAAAAGCTTAAAACATACAGCACAGTTGTCATGATCGCGCCGATATATACCACGAACATGACCGGATTCTTGATCTGGATACGCGGCGAGAGTTTTGCAAAGGACTGTTTTAACGAGTCCGCCCATATCCCGTTTTTCTTGACATCGCGTTCTTTTATACTGCATTTCACTGTTTTGTTTTTCATTTGTTTATTTCTCATTTGTCTCTTTCTCATTTCTTGTTTTTCCATCATTCCCTTAACCACCCATCGTAAAATAGTCTGCTATCGGGCCAAGTGCCAGTGCCGGAAAGAAACTCAGGGCGCCGACGATAAATATAATGGCAATCAGCAGTCCGATAAAAATGGCATTGCTCGTGGAAAGTGTTCCTTCTCCGGCGGCAATACTCTTTTTGTTAGCAAGATTGCCTGCAAGAAAAATCGCTGCGATCATCGGAACAAATCGCACCACTATCATGATCAATCCGCCTGTGACATTGGTGAACACCGTGTTGGAGGCAAAACCGCCGAATGCGCTGCCGTTGTTGTTTCCCATGGAAGTGAAAGCATACAGGATTTCAGAAAAGCCATGAGCGCCCGGATTTGTCAGCCAGGTGGAAACCTGCGGCATCAATACCGCGGCAAAAGTGCCGAGCAGAGAAAGCAGCGGAGGCCCAAGAATGATCAGACAAACCATCTTCATGTCAAACGGCTCGACTTTCTTCCCCAGGTATTCAGGCGTGCGGCCGACCATGAGGCCTGCGATGAACACTGTCAGAATCACAAAAGCGATCATTCCATACAATCCGCTCCCGGCCCCGCCGAATACAATTTCTCCCAGCTGCATCAGGAACATCAGCACCATGCCGCCGAGCGGAGTGAAACTGTCAAGCATCGCATTAACCGAGCCGTTTGAGGCTGCCGTTGTCGCTGTGCCCCATAATGCGGAGGTTCCTACTCCGTGGATGATTTCTTTTCCTTCCATATTTCCCATTGCAGCCACTCCGCTGAAAATGGGAGCGCCAAACTGTTCGCTGACAGTTACAATGGCAAGCGATGCGATAAAGAGAATCATCATCACTGTCAGAATCGATCGGCCCTGCCTGGCATCCTTGACCGCTTTTCCGAAAGAAATGCATAAGGCCATCGGAATCAGCAGGATGGATAAAAGCTGTAGCAGATTCGAGAAAGAGGTCGGATTCTCCAGCGGAAATGCGGAATTCAATCCAAAGAAACCGCCCCCGTTGGTTCCGAGCTGCTTGATGGCGATCTGGCTGGCGGCAGGCCCCAAAGGAATGACCTGCGAGACGCCGCTTTCCAGTGTGGCAATGCTGTGGTAGGGCAGGAGGGTCTGGACGACCCCCTGTGAAACCAGAAGCACCGCTAGAACAAGCGAAAGTGGAATTAAAACATATAAAATCGAGCGGATCAGATCCCGCCAGAAACTGCCGATCGTTTTTTGATTTCTGGACGTGAACCCCCGGATAAGCGCAAAAAGAACCGCGATACCGACGCCTGCCGATACAAAATTTTGTACGGTAAGCCCGATGGACTGAGTCAGGTAGGAAAGGGTCGATTCGCCCGAATAAGCCTGCCAGTTTGTGTTGGAAACAAAGCTTGCCGCTGTATTGAATGCCAGATCCCATCGTACCGATCCGAAATGTTCCGGGTTCAATGGCAGCACGCCCTGGATCAATTGGATCAAAAATACAAAAAGAAATCTGACGGCACTAAAAAAAAGAACACTGACAGCATATTTTTTTGCTGTCATTTCTGTTTCCTCCTGTACGCCCATCATTCGGCAGATTCCTTTTTCCGCCGGGGCAAGCAGGCGGGTCATAAACACCTTCTGTCCGGTCATGACTTTATAAATATACACACCAAGTGGAATGGACAGCCCGATCAATAGAGCTAAAAAGACAATGTCCTGCAGCCAGATCATATTCATAGTTTCTCCCCTTTAAATAAAACATAAAACAAATAACAAAGCAGCGCCAACGCGATAAAAGCTGAAACAATCAGCACGGTTCCCATCCTCATCACTCCTACTATTTCAAATTTCATATTAATTATACCCTGTTTATCATTAGAAAGGCATTAAGATTGGAATCCAGCGCATTAAGAAAGTATAAAGGATCTGAAAAATAAATACCCCGAAAATTCGAATCCCGACTCTGCAAAGTCGGGATTCGATTCGGTCATATTTCTTTCTGTTGTTTTTCGGATGGCTGAATGGATCAACGCTCCGCTTCCCGCGATAGCCACCCATTTCATTCATCCGTTTCGGATTGCTTGTTCAACAAATCAATAACATCAAATAAAGACGGCAGTCTCGCATATAATCTTTTGATGGTTTCACTGTCCGGCTCCACCAGATCCGGTATCATCACCGGCTTCATCCCTGCGCTGTATGCAGACTGGATTCCCATCAGCGAATCCTCCAGGGCCAGGCATTCGCCTGGCGCAACCCCTATGAGCTGACAGGCTTTCAAATAGATATCCGGCTCCGGTTTCCCATGTTCAACCATATCCCCGCATACAATATCATCAAAATAGGGTGAAATGCCGGCTTTTTGGAAGAGGTGCGCCGCCTTTTTCCTGTCCGTTGACGTGGCGACGGTCATTTTATATCGATTGGATTTTAAAAAGTCTAAAAGCTCGATCAGCCCCGGTTTCATCGGAACACCGTTTTTTTCGATGAAATCATTGATAAAATCGACTCTGACGGTATCAATGGCATCAAAATCAAGATCTTCCCCTAAATCCTCCAGGAAAACACGCCGAGTCTTTCCGAGATCCAATCCCAGCGTTTTAAATACAGTCTCTTCTGTTATATCATATCCCGCCTGTCTGCCTGCAAAATACCATCCGCGATTGATCAGCCTTTCCGTGTCAAACATCAGCCCGTCCATGTCAAAAACGATTCCTTTAATCATTTACTTCTCCTTGCAGAATATTAGTAAACCAACTTGATCCTATTTTACCATATAAAATGAAAACAGGTTGAAAGGGCTCCTTTGAATCAGGACAATCCCTTGCGAAAAGAAATGGAACAGGGAAACAGATCTTTATAACAATCTTTTGCGGTTCAAGGAAGAAATCTTTTCATAATAACACATCCGGATGTCAACAATATTTTCCCACGAGTATCTCTTTGCAGTTGAATATGCTTCCCGGCATAAATCCTGATAGTCTTTACGATCCATGCAAAGCAGCTCTAAAATAGCGTTTGCCAGTTCTTGTGGATTTTCCTTTTTGATTATCCGTCCTATTGCAAAGGAAGGCAATCCTCCTGCGTCACTGACAACGACCGGTTTCCCACAGCCCATTGCTTCCAGTGCCGCGATCCCGAACCCCTCGGAACGAGAAGGGAGGACGCTTAAAACAGAAAGATTATGTAATTTCGCCAATTCGCTCTGACTTCGCTGTCCTAAAAAAATCACATTTACGCAATTGCTGCAAATTTTATTCTTTCCCCAGATGTTGAAACATTGTAAATCTGCTTCAACCAGCTTTCCGCCTTCACTCGTGTATAGTTTCTTTTCAACGGGGTTGACAATACGAACTTCGTCATAAAGGCCTGAGAGGGGTTTGACCAATTCCAGTAAATTCAATAAATCCATGTACTCTTTTCCCATTTTTACTTCTCCCCTCTTATATTTTTAAAATAGTCGCGGATAATCGAATAACTCGTCTTTTGTCGTTCCTGATAAGCCGGCATATCCCAGTCCGCCCATTTGAAAACGTCTGCGGCCGATGTGCTGAGTGTATCGACGGTGATTTTTTTCTCTATGTCATAAATCAGACCACTTACAACGATCCCGTCGGATAGAACCGTATTCAATTCATTCGTTGTCGGACTGCTTATGATTCTTGTATCATCGAGCACCCGCAGGGTTGACGGATCGGTGAAATTGATTCTTGTCCATGGTATCCGGACTTGCAAATGATTCCCTTCGATCATCCAGTTGTTATGGGAATTTTCGACAAGTGTTCCATAGTTCAATTTGCTTTCATCCTGATAGATGGCTTTCGTCCTTGTTCCGTCGGCAGTAACTCTTTCACTGTTTATCAACGTGTTCAGTTTCTCATAAACGCCAAGAAAGGACAGGAAGGAAGCATATCTCCCGTTTGTGACATTGTATCCGGGGTATGCAAGAAGCTGTGCGTCCGTCTTTCCGGTAAAATCAACAATGAATTCAAATCCTGATGGAGCCATTGTGAGAATATCCGGCGAATACCTGAAGTCCCCTTTTGTACGGCCATAGGTATCCAACCCGATGATCAGTTTTTCCTTAGAAAAATCAATTTCTCTTTTAAAATCGATTCCGACGGTCAAATAAGTCTCATCAGCCGACAGACGGATCTGCTTTATTTCACCGCTGCCGTCCACCGCATAGGGCTCTGATTTCAGGCCTTTTGATTCTACAGCCAGAATACCGTAATTCTGTTCCGGATCAATCGCATTGTGCCACATGACATTCCGGTCAAAGGGAATGATATAAGGCTCGGTTATCCATGTTTTTTTGGCCCATTCATCCGCCCATTCAAAAATCAGGCCCCCTGCATACCCCTCTTTTTGAATAGCTGTCATCATCCGTACAATCCCATCTCCCTGCTGCTCTTCCGTAAGGCCTCCGTGATTGTATCCGTCCGGATTGGAATGGGCGTTGCCCATACCGGTCGCAAGGCCGAATTCCGCCACCAAAGCGGGGTATTTGCGGTGCCCCGCGATGAATTCCTGAAGATATCCGCCGTAGCGGAAGCTGCCCTGCGCATCGGTATAGTTCGAGTAGGATGCTTCATTGTTCATAAAGTCGGGATAATTGGGGTAGATGTGATACGCTCCGAAAAAGCCCGTTTTTAAAGTGCTGTTTACTGATATATGATTGATATCGATGGATACTTTATCGTTGTATTCCAATGATTTGTCTCCGGAAGCATTCCACTCGGAATCGTGTTCCACCGGATCCAGAGTCGGCCAGCTGACAATCCCGACCGGATGCTGCCAGTCATATTTCTCGTTTTCGTAACTTAAAACGAAGTCACAGCTCATGGCAAGCCAGCTTTCTGTCGGGCTGGCTGTGTTCTCGCTATACAGATAATCCCCCGAATATCCGAACCCTGCATTAATCTTGTTTGTACTGACAACTTCTTCGGGCTCAAGCTCTCTTCCGACAAGGTAGCCGGCAATATACGCGGAAACATCGCTTGTGTAAAGACCATAGGCTCTTCCTGTTCTCTCAGGGATATTGGCCTGTCCATGGATCGCATTGATGACATTTTTTATTTCATTCTGATAAGCTGCATTATAGGTCGATTCAAGATAATCCCCATTGGCAGGATTTTCCTCGGGCCATATCTCCTGATAAAGCCATAGCAGGGATGCTGGATGCTTCCGGTTAAAGTATTCCAGCGCATTATAGAATTGCGGAGACTGCAGCGTATAGACCCGGATCGTATTGGCATTCATGGCTGCGATCTGCTCAAACCATGCAAGATACATGCTCTCGTCATGGGAAAACTCCGTAAACCATTTGCCAGGCGTCGATGATCCGATGTTGACTCCTTTCGAGAAAAAGTCCACCCATTGGTTGTTTGACAGAATCTGAAAACCGGTTCCGCTTGTCCGTGCAGTATATTGAAGTTTATTTTCCGGTTTTCCGGTGTTTTGACCCGCTGACTGATTTATTTTGATATCTTCGATGATTTTGCTCATCATCGGAACATAGCATTTCCAATAAAACTTACTGTTGTCCCCTTCCGCTCCCAACGTGAATATTCTTCTTATTTCAGCATAGCCGGAATAATTCCATAGATTCTCCGATTGATTGCTGTCTGCAAAATCCCCGGCAAAATAATACGAGGTATATTGGGAATTGGCAGACCGGATGATCGCAGGAAAGGTCGATGGCAGACCAAGGGAATCCAACTTGGCTTTTCCCTCCGCAGTTGTATCCAGAGTGTAGTACGCCAAAATCTCGGTGGAATCATCCGGTTTTGTAAACTCAAACCAGTAGTCATATGGAATATTTCCGTTGATTCCAAATTCATCCGCATAGGGAGCTGTAAAGGACAGGAAAAGATTGCGGTTTCCGATATCTGTGCCCTTTTCCAGAACGATGACTCTATCGTCATCCGAGACAAGAACAAATCCCTCTCCGCTGAAATTCCATGCCTCACCGCTTTGTTTTTCGTAATTCTGCACGGTCCAGGCCGCTACCTCGATGCCTTTTGTCAATTCTTTGAAATATCTTCCGCTCCATCCGGACCATGAAACCCGGAAGATCTCGTTCAATTGATACCTGTTGGCAATATTGGTAGGCGATGATGCCGTATTGAACTCTCCGAGGATGGTATTGCCCCCCAGATTCGCCTTAATGGAGATCAGTTCCTCCTTGCTCCATCCGCCGTATATCAGGTTCGATCGGGTGCCTTCGCTGTTTATGGAAAGATAATCATCTTCATAAACGCCGTATGTGTCCGCAAGATAAATCAAATCAGGCTTTTCAACCGTTTTCGGTATTTCTTTTATTGTATATTTTTCTTTGCTGTCCGGAAAAAAACCGTAATAGTCCGTATCATAGCGGAATGGCTCTCCCGTTTTCTCCCATACGATTTTTTTACTGTTCAGAACCCACATCAAGCCTTTATGTTCTCTGTAATCCTTGTTTGGAACGGTTTTATCAACGATCCAGACATTCAGAGAAGTCGAGGGGGCCCCTGTCCAGTACAGAAACGGCAAAGCAAAAACCATCAGAAGTAAAATTGCTAAAGCAGCCGTTAATATATAGCAAAGGAAGATCAAAGCTTTTTTCTTCATTGAGCCTTATCCCCCTTATCCGGAGCGGACTGCATTTCTTCTGCAAATCCTTTCCGTTCCTGACTGCCCCACCCCTGGGGACCTGCAAACATTTTCAGATAGGCGATTACACGCCATAGGCTAAAAATCTGTCTCACTCCGAAATTTTCAATGACTGCAAAAAATGCGAGTTTTAAAACATCTCCATATCCATAATACAGGTTGTCCTTTTCGGCAATGATCAGGGAAGCCAAGGATACGAGCACGCCAAGCATAATGCTGGAAACAAAGAGCAGCAGGGCGATCTGCCAGTTCAGTATTCCCAGAAGGAAGGCAGCCAGGACCATGAAATACCCCTGGATCTCAATCAAAGGACCGGCCATCTCAAAAATAAAAAAGTACGGCATCGAAAAAAGTCCCATCCGCCCATAGCGCGGATTGAAAAGCGTTTTCCGATGAAAATGAAGAATTTCAACAAGTCCTCTGTGCCACCGGTATCGCTGTTTTTTCAGACTTCCCCATTTTTCCGGGACTTCTGTCCAGCAATTGGCATTGTAGCAGTAATTGATTTTATATTTATGTCCCTGTTCCCGCATCATCCGTGTGATTCGGACAACCAGCTCCATGTCCTCCCCAACGGTATCTTTCTTATATTTCTCGTTGCTGGTTAAATAACCTCCGGCATGGATCACCCTTTCCTTGCGAAAAAGTCCGAAAGCGCCGGATATGATTAGCAAGCTGTTCATGTAAGCCCATCCAAGCCTTCCAGCCATAAACGCCCGGATATATTCAATGGTCTGAAATCGTGCAAGTTTATTATCAGGAATCCTTATTTCCTCGATAAAGCCTCTTTTCACCTTGCAGCCGTTACTGGGGAACACATTCCCGCCGAGAGCCGGGGTCTCGGTCTCTTCATCCAGCGTCTGCGAGGCAAGCCTCAGCAGCGCCTCCTCCTCCAGAAGAGAATCGGAATCAATACAGCAAAAATACTCCTTGTTTGAAGCAATGATTCCAGCGTTTAATGAATCCGCTTTCCCGGCATTTTCCTTATCGACGACAATCAGTCCGGGATAGGAGGGATTCGTATAAATTCCCCGGATAGGCTCGGTGTTCAGTTTTTTTTCGAAAACATAGTCAACTCGCTGTAAATTGAAATATTGGATCAACGTATTGAGGGTATCGTCTGCAGATCCGTCATTGACCACGATCAGTTCATAATCCGGATATTTCAGATTTAAAAGAGAATTGACACTTTCAATAATGATTTTTTCTTCGTTATATGCCGGTGCAATGATCGATACACCCGGCAGCATCCGTTTTTTAAAAAGCATCGGAATACCCTTATAGCTCCAAAGCTTCGCCTGTCTGGAGACGTTGATCCGGGACAGAAAAAGCAGCACCAGATAAATGATATTGATCAAAGCAGAATAAAAAACAACATAGTAGTTGAAGTCAATGATATAGGTCTTTGCCTGCAAAACAAACGACCAGACCGACAAAATCGGAAAATGTCTGATACAATAAATCAGCGGGAACATCAGAACCGTGCCAAGCAAAAGCATGGAAAGTGTTTTAATCAGATTTCCATCTTTTTTATGCTCTTTTTTAACAAACAATCTGTCGCATTTTATAAGTCCCGCTTTTTTAAGAAGCCGTTCTTGAAGGTAAATACAGAATTCCTTTTCGATTGCTTCGTTTCCTGATACGACATCTTTAATCATTGTGATCAAATCATTTTCAATTTCGATATCTTTGTTCTTGTTCATAAAGCCAATCAATTCGCTCGTTTTCCCAAGCAAAAGAAGCTGTCTGATGATTCGGACAGCTTTTTCTCCTTCTGCAGTTAAAAGTCGCATGATAAAATATTCTA
Organism: uncultured Oscillospiraceae bacterium; assembly: GCA_964549475.1. Classification (GTDB taxonomy): domain Bacteria; phylum Bacillota; class Clostridia; order Saccharofermentanales; family UBA5734; genus JBBQKF01. The sequence continues at coordinate 1,077 of CAZJXH010000135.1, read as the reverse complement.
TTCTTCCAGAAAGTGCCTCGGCAAGTCGATCTTTCACTTTGTCATTCGTTTCCTCCTCGAAAAATCCGACCGTCAAATCGATAAATACCGGATCTTCCGATATGAATTTCGATAAGGCGGACAAGGCGCTTTTTGCCACAACCTCATCCGGCAACAGTTTTATAAGCTTGATGTAGTTCTCTTTTGTGTTGATATTGGCCAGAGATTTTACCGCGATGTTTCTTATCTCATCGTTTGTGGAATAGATGTATTTATCCGTTGTCAAATCATAAAAATAGAAAGTGGCTGCAACGCCGGCCGCTTTATAAACAAGCTTCTCATAATTTTCCGCAGGATTGATTCCGGCATATGAAGTACTGAATTTGCTGCAATAATAGTCCTTTTCCACGTTCCCGTTCCATTCGCAAAAACGTGTCGTCTCGGTTATGACTTTTCTTCCGTATCGACAGTTGCCGCAGCATTTTTTATTTTCTAAACGGCTGTCTTCGCGGATCAAACGGTTCTTTTCGCTCTCCAGATTATCGATCAGAGTGAATAGATATTGCTTTAGATCTCCTGAGATAAAAATGCTGGAATAATCAACCATCAATTCCTTGATCTCTATTTCTTCCCGTTCCATAAGGGAAGAAAGAAGCGGTTGCAAATGGTTTCCATATTCTGCAATCAGCATGTTGACCTTGTCGCGATACCATCTTTTCGAATTTAAAAGGGATTCGACAAGCACCTGGATGGAGCCTTCGTCATGGATATCTGAAAGGGCATTGGCAATGTAAAGACGGACAGCAACATTCCGCTCTTTCACAAGCGCATTCTCAAGGGCCTTTCTGGCTTCCTGTGTGCCGATCGTTCCAAGGTTCACAGCGGATTTTATCCGCTTCAGCCTGAAAATTGACTTCAGTTTTTTTTGATTCTGATTAAAAATTCCGGTTTCACGCGATGTTTCAGCAAGGGCCTGTGAATTGTTCTCGTCAAAGCGTACCGTTTGTTTCAAAAAACCGACGCCTTCCATGTAGTGTGTTTTTTTAGGTTTTAATCTATTCATCGTCCATTGCGACAGAAATTTCTTCCGGGTCTGTT
>CAZJXH010000134.1:0-9973 GCA_964549475.1 uncultured Oscillospiraceae bacterium | reverse complement strand
GGTTCGAGGAGGGCTTGGCTGTTTATTTAAAAGCGGCTGTTGCAAAAGTGAATATTTCTTTTGCAGCGACATCGGCTGTCTTCTGCCCGAAGATCACCTGTTCAAGCAATTCATTGTACTTGTCTTTGATTTCAACTTGTTGTGTCGGGTTAATGACGTTGATATAGTCTCCGGTTTTGAATGTGCCGACAAGATCGACATACTCGAAAACCATAGTTTGTTCAGCGGTTGCTGTGTTCTGGAGGGATTCCCGCACGATCGTCGAGATCGGAACGCCGCGCTCGCCGAGGAGGATTCTGTTGGCGACGGTGTCATTCTGGAAATAGCTGATGAATTTTGCCGCTTCGTCTTTGAAGTCTGAATCTTTAGCAATACAGAGCATCTGGGAGGATTGAACCGTCATACCGGAAGGACCGTCCGTTTTCTTTCTCGGAAGCACAGCCAGTTTAAGAGGCCGTTTTGCAGCGGTGGAGATGGCGATAAACTGATTGCTGGCAATCCAAGTCATCGCAGCCTTCCCTGTAACCAGATAATCGCCTTCAATGTCCTTTATTTCAGCGATCTGTCCCGGATCAGGATATGCGCCGGCTTTTACAAGATCTGAGCGCATTTGGATATAGGGAGTCAACATGGCATAATCGGTGAATCCAAGCCCGTTGTTCGGCTTGTTGAAGAAATTGAGGGCATAGCTTTCCTGCGGTATGTTAAGAGAACATCCTGCGATGAAGTCATCCAGTTTGGAGCTTCCGAAGATTCCAAGCTTTTCGTGGATAGTCAGACAGGCTTTTTTGTAGTCATCCCATGTCCAGGTGGCGGTTGGCTCCGCTACGCCGGCTTTTAGGAACAATGCGGGATCATAAGCGATACCATAAGTGTTGATGCCGCTGGATAAGCCAAGCTGTTTGCCGGTATTCTGGTCCTGTGTGGTGACAAGAAACATTTTCGGAATGTTTTTCACATCGATAAGGCCCCGCGTGATATAGTCTTCCATGGGCTCGATCTTATCAATGTAAGTCGGATAGTTTCCGCCGAGCTGGAAAATGTCCCATACGTCATTGGATGCCACCAGGGTGTTGAGCTTTGTGATGTACCCCTCGAATGCATAGAACTCATATTCGATGTCCACCTTGTTTAAAGATTCGTACATCTCGATGACTGCGATCGTTCTGTCATGACGGGTCTGGGAACCCCACCATCCCATGCGCATCTTGACATCCTGCGCGGCTGTAGAGGAGGAGTTGGAGGATGATCCGGGTGTGGATGACACTGGGGTGCTATTGCAGGCGGCCATAGCCACCACTAGTGTCACTGCTGCCAATGTCGCCATTAGTTTTTTGATTTTCATGTGGTTCTCCTTTCGTTCCTATGAAAAATAAATGGGTTGGATTCAAGTCTTACAATACGATGATACACGATGTGCCGTATCCTCAGAAGTGAAAAAACCGACATTAATCATCAGAAATTAGACATCATACCAAAATCCTTGCAAATATTAAAAAAAATTTGTATAGTATGTATAGTGACTACATATAAATAATTCCTAATCAGGCACTCCTTTTACCGATACTACCCTAAGGGGGATTTATGCTAAAGCGCATCCTGACGTCCGGAAGGACCCGCTCCATCAAGCATAGTATGATTTATGCCGATCTGATGCAGATACTGACTTTCTGCGCAGTGGCATTGATTTTTATGCAGATCCTGTCGGTGGCCTATATTGATCTGGTCCAGCGGAATGCGGAGGAGATGCTCCACCTGTTCACAACCCGGGTAGAGACGAATATGGAACGGGTGGCGGATCTGTCCTACGGAATTCTGTGCGACCGGTCGGTTCAGGCTGCGGCGAAAACCTATAATGCCAATGGGCTGGACTATAAAAAATATGAGCTGCAGGAATCCATGTTCAATATCCTTTATTCGAAAACCTTTGATTTCCCTTCGATTGATTCCATTACCTTCATATTCCTCGATGACTATGCACTTGTGGTCAACCCCAGATATCCCAATGTAAAGCCGGATCCGGAATACATCAACCAATTAAAGGTGGATGCAAATCAAAAGAACGGCGAGCGGATCTGGTCCGTGGATGGTCAGCGTTCCGAGACAATACAGGTGGCGCGGCTTTACCGCGACATCGATCCTCCTTTTGAGCCGCTGGGCTATCTGATAATCAGCATCAATACCGCAGACCTGCTCGATTATCCTACCACCAGTTCTATTTATTATACACCACAAATCTTCTGTGATACAGGACATTCCGTGCTGCGAGGGCCTAATACCATCGTGCAGCTGCAAAACATCCAGCCGATCCTGTCCGGCAGCATCAGCCAGAAGACTCTCCGTATCGGGCAGGTATCTTATATCTACTCCATTCGAAAATCCAGTCTGACCGGATGGCGGTTTGTCATCCTTCTGGACGCGGATGTGATTTTTGCACAGACAACACAGAGGCGGAATCTGTACTTGATCAGCCTGGTCTTTGTCAGTCTGATCATTCTTCTGGCAGGCAGCAAGTATGCGCGAAAAATCTATCAGCCGATTACTATGCTGACGGATTACATCCGTATGATCCCGGAGGGCGTCTTTAAGAGGATTCCGGTTGAAGATAAAAGCGGCATACGTGAAATTGGCCTACTGGCAGAGAATTATAATCACATGTCGGATCAGATCGATTATCTGATCAACGAAGTCCACCGGGATGAGCTGAAACTGGCGGAAATGCGCTACTGGGTGCTGCAGAGCCAGATCAACCCGCATTTCCTGTATAACACGCTTGAGACCATCCGGATGAAATCCCTGGAATCCGGCAACGAGGACATCGGAGAAATGGCGCTGGCCATGTCCAAACTGCTCCGGGCCTCCATCGGCAACAAGGATATCATCACCCTGCGGGAGGACTTGCAGCTGACCGACCATTTTTTGAAGATTCAAAAAATCCGATATGAAAACAGACTTGATTACCGGGAATTCATCGAAGCCAGCCTTCTGGACTTCTGTATTCCGAAGATGTCAATCCAGACGCTGGTGGAAAACAGTATCCACCACAATCTGGAGAAATACAGAATGACCTGCGTCATTGAAGTATCGACACAAAGATATGAAGGATACTATTCTGTCATGATCCGGGACAACGGCAAACAGAAAGATCTGGAATATGTATATCAGGTGATGAGTGGACAGATAGAATCCACCAGCACCGGCCTTGGATTAAAGAGCATCCGCGAGCGGATTGAAATCGCCTTTGGAAAGGATTATGGACTTTATGTCTTTACAGAAGAAAATCATGGCATCTGTATTGAGCTTCGGCTGCCTTACCTGACGTTGGAAGAGTATGAAAAAAGGAACGAAAAAAGCCTCTAGTACATTGTCAACCCTGATTCCACGGGATACCACCGCCTTGCCCTACAGAAATTTTCCTCGTCGGATAACATAAGTTTTAGAGTTAACAAAGTACCGGAACCAAAAATGGAGAGAGGGAGGAGAATGGAAATGAGGACATTATTGATAGCGGATGATGAACGGATTATCCGCGAAGGCTTGTCCCGTCTACTGGACTGGCACACCCTGCAGATCGGGGAGATCCTGCTGGCATCGGATGGAGCAGAGGCACTGGAGATCCTGCGGACCCGCCAGGTGGATATCGCTCTGCTGGATATCGAAATGCCGGAGATGAATGCATTGGAACTGATGGAGCAAAGCAGGAAAGAAGGACTTCGTACAGAGTTCATCATCGTCACAGGATACGACCGGTTCAGTTATGCCCAAACAGCGATCCAATACGGAGTAAGCGACTATCTGCTAAAGCCGTGTGATCCGAAGCAGCTGCAGCTGACGGTAAGCAAGATTGTAAAAAAACTGGATAAGAATGACCAGGAGGAACAGGCGGAACATGCCCAGCTCTTCCGGGATATGGTAGACGGCAAGTTAACCCGCAAGGAGGACGTCGTCTGCTTCAAAAAAGTCTTTCACTTGAACGAGGTATATTACCGGCTGATTCTTACCACATTCCAGCCTTTCTGCGGAGATGGACAGGAAAAGCCGAAATCCGCTCCGAAGGAAAATAGGCTGCTTCCTGGCTATCCGATCCTTCTAGAGGAAAACAGGGCTATTTTCCTGGCTGCCACCCCGACGCGGGCGCAAGCGGAAGAAATCACCGGTGTCCTGCGCAGGGAACTGTCAGCCAGTGCACGGAACCCCCAGTTGACAATCATCAGCCGGGCCGCTCCGATCAAGGATCTTCCGGCACTGGCCGCGTACTTTAACCGGTTGATACCGATTCTCAGCTATTTCAAGGGGAAGGAACTGGTTTTTGCCGAGGATTGTCAAATTACAGATGATATGGATGCGGAATTCAGCGAATCTTATCTATACAGCCTTACCCATGCGATACGGAATGAACAGCCCGATATCGCCCGGAAAGTGATCGGTCATCTTTATGAGTTCTGCAAATCGCAGTTGATCGGATTTGAACTGGCAAGAGACCTTTGCATCCAGACCATCGTCCTGATGATCCGTTTCGGTTTCAGAACACCGGAGGACCATACAATGACGATTCGGAAGATTTCGGATACAAAGACGGTTGCTGAACTTTTTGACCTGCTTGGCCTGATTGCGCGTATCGGCGCGCCACCCACCGCCCAGCAGTCTCTCAACACCAGCAATGCCATCAGCCAGGTCCTGCGATATATAGACCGCCACCTGTCTGACAGCGACCTGTCGCTTCATCAGATCGCCACAGAAGATCTGTTCATGAACCCGGATTACCTGGGTAAATTATTCAAGAAAGAATGCGGTATCAAGTTCAACAGCTATCTTCTGTCTGTCCGGATGCTCAAGGCCGAGGAACTGCTCCGGGATACGGAGGATAGGATGTATGAAGTCGCGACCAAAGTCGGATTCGGAGGAAACACGACCTACTTCAGCCAGATGTTTAAAAAGCATACCGGGATGCTCCCGAAGGAATACCGCACAGCCGGAATCTGTTGCTAAATAAGATTTCCCTCCGGATCCAGGCCTGTCATGGAGAGGAAGCACGGCCGCTCCAGCAATGTCTGGTTCGGGGTATGAAAGGTGAGGTAGAACGTACCGTCAAAGGACCGGAAGAGCATCCCGTGACCGCCGTCCCCGGAGAAAAGAGGCACCGGGTCCTGTGTCCATATCCCATTTATTTCCCCGTTGCCGGAACGGGCGATGCCGATCGCATACCCATCCTCGCAAAACCCTGACCAGAACATCACCAGTCCATCGTTTTGTGTGCGGTGGAGACAGGGCCCATCGGTCACAAAGTTCCCCTCCCCCCGCACAGACCGGACCCATGGCGCGTCAGACGCCCGGAAAAGGGTCCGGGGGACACCGATGGCGGATTTCAGATCAGGGGAGAGCCTGACTGCACAGACCTCTCCGTCGTGGATCTGTACCCATTCGTGACAGAATATCATGTATGGAGTGCCATCTCTTCCAACATAGAAAGTTCCGTCCAGGCATTCCCAGGCGGACGGCGTTACAGGCCCGGCGCTATGCGGGCGAAAGGGCCCGGCCGGATGATCGGAAACCAGAATCTGTGTCCCCCGGCAGCGCTCCGGGGACTTAAAGGTGGCAAACAGATAAAACCGGTGATTATAGAGGTGCACTTCGGGTGCCCAGTAATTCCGGTCCGCCCAGAAATCCCCGTCATTATGGAAAATCTCGACGGGCCCATCCCAATTCTCAAGATCGGTACCGATGTATACATCGAATCCGTCGGCCGGCCCCCAGCAATCCTTCGCTCGTGTTCCATACAGGTAATACTTATTATCATACGGCAATACAAAAGGATCACGGATAGAAATCTCTTCGGTTCTCATTGTCGGACTCCTTTCATCTTACATGAACTCCGGAAAAGACCTGTGCGATTTTCTTCCAGAATTTCATACATTGTTCGGTTTGTCAAGAAGCATGGGAACGGTACTCTGAAATACAGGAAGGATTCTCTGAAATATAAGAAAAAATGCAGCATATTCAGGACGATTGGAGTAAAAAATGAAAATAGAAAACATCGAAAAGTTTAAAAAACGGGCAAAGGAAATTGTAAGCCAAATGACCCTGGAAGAGAAAGTCCTGCAGATGGAGCACACGGCTCCGGGAATTGCACGACTGGGCATCAAGGGGTATAACTGGTGGAATGAAGCCTTGCACGGAATCGCAAGAGCAGGCGTCGCAACCGTTTTTCCACAAGCAATCGCCATGGCTGCCACGTTTGACACCGACCTGATTTTTCGAATTGGCGATGCCATATCAACAGAGGGCAGAGCGAAATACAATGAATTTCAGCGGCAAAACGATTATGGAATATATAAAGGATTGACATTCTGGTCTCCCAATATCAACCTATTCCGGGACCCCCGCTGGGGAAGAGGACATGAGACGTATGGGGAAGATCCGTATCTTACCGGCATGCTTGGTGTAGCTTTTATTAAAGGCATTCAAGGGGAGGATGAGGAATATTTAAAAGCCGCCGCCTGTGTGAAGCATTTTGTTGCGCATAGCGGCCCTGAATCAACAAGGCATGGCTTTGACAGCAAAGTAAGCAAAAAAGATTTTTACGAGACTTATACGCCTGCCTTCAAACGTTGTATAGAAGAGGGGCATGTCGAGGCTGTCATGGGTGCGTACAACAGCGTGAATGGCGAGCCGTGCTGTGCAAGTCCCTATTTGATCCAATATGTACTGCGCGGCGAATTCAAGTTTGACGGCCACCTGGTAGCAGACTGCGGGGCGATATACGATATCTATTCGGCGCATCATGCCGCCTCGAATCCCAGCGAAGCGGTTGCCTTGTCCGTTAAGGCAGGCTGCGATCTGAATTGCGGCTCGGCATTCATGCATTTGCTGAGTGCGGTCAAGGATGGCCTGATTGATGAAGCAACGATTGATCAATCGCTTGTCAGACTCATCACAACAAGATTAAAGCTTGGCAACATCGAAGGCAAGTACTGCAGATACAATTCCATCCCGTTTTCGGAGAACAATTCCAGGGAAAATAACTTATTATCGCTGGAAGCAGCGAAAAAGTGTATGACTTTGCTTGAAAATGATGGCATTCTGCCACTCGACAAGGGCAGAATCAGAAGCATCGCGGTGATCGGCCCCAACGCGGCAAGCAAAACGGTATTAGAAGGAAATTACTGTGGAACCGCCGTGAAATATCATACCGTACTGGATGGAATCTGTGATTGCGCCGGAGAAGAAATCAACGTTTTATACGCGCAGGGATGCCACTTGTTCAAAGACCGGGTCGAACCATGCTCTCCCACGCCCGATGACCGTGTATCAGAGGCCATATCGGTTGCAGGGAGTGCGGATATTGTGGTTTTATGCATTGGACTTGACCCGACAATCGAAGGGGAGGAAGGGGATGCGTATAACGGAGCTGCCGCAGGAGATAAATTGGATCTGGAATTACCCGGATTGCAAAATTCTCTGATATCGGAGGTTTGTAAAATAAATCGGAATGTCATTATTGTAAACTTCAGTGGAAGTGCGATCAACCTTGCGAATGCACAGCGCAATGCAAGAGCGGTCATCCAGGCGTGGTATCCCGGTGCGGATGGCGGGATGGCATTAGCCATGATGCTGTTTGGATATTTCAGCCCGGCAGGCAGGCTGCCTGTGACTTTCTATCATTCTGTCAAAGACCTGGCGCCGTTTGAGGATTATTCGATGAACAACAGAACTTACCGTTATTTTAAGGGGGAGCCTTTGTATCCGTTTGGATACGGCCTTTCGTATACTAGCTTTCATTATAGCCATCTGGAATTAAGTAAAAATAAAATAAGCGCCGGAGACAATGTCCAATGCAAGGTAATGGCTGAAAACATCGGAAAATATGATTCCGACGAGGTTGTGCAGCTTTATTTGAAAGACGATGAAACCAGCGTGAAGGCGCCAAAACATCAATTGAAAGGATATAAAAGGATCCATCTGCGTCAAGGCGAACGTCAGACAGTGGAATTTACGATTTCGCCAGCGGATATGGAACTGGTTCTGGAAGATGGCACCTGTATTGTCGAACCTGGTGGATTCACGGTTTTTGCCGGGGGAGGACAGCCTGATTTGAAAAGCCTGACGGCCCATTTTGACGTTGAAATTCAAAGGGGAGCGGTATGCCTTGGATTCGACCTTACATGAACAGCCGCATTTGCGATGGCCGATATCACATCGATTTCGAACTGCTGCTTCAAGATATCAAGCTGTGAAAACAGCTGGCCTTTTTCTGTGACAAAGTATTTCGGGGGCAGATTATTCAGTGCGACTGCCGCGATATCCAATTTACAAAGATCACAGGTACAGATATCTGTATCAGACAGAACATCCTCAATCATAGACAGAACAAACTCTTCCATAAAATTATGCAAATGATCCAATTTGACAACCCCGCCTTCTCTGATCGCTTTCATTATATCCTTGTATATATCGGATAAACTTCAAGAATCTTTAATGGAATCATGCATAGCTTGCTAATCAGTCAGATGGAGGTTCTTTTTTGCCCAATAGCGGTTGAACCGTCCGCGCGCAGGCATCTGCCAGGCATGCAGCGGAGTGAACTCATCGATCATGTCCTGTTCCTCCATCGCGGCTTTCCGGGAGAACACATCAAGCGCATGGATGTCTGGCACACTGGAATCAAACAACTGCCGTTCTTCAGCCAGCCAGCTTTTCTCCAGAGCGTCCCTCCGCGTCCGCAAAGCCACGACATCCACTTGACCGGCCAGCACGGCGCGATGAATCGCTTCCCTCGCAAGCCAGTATTTCTTCGCTTCGGATTCGTTGTCAAATACCGGCGCACCGGATTTGACCGACAAAAACACCGGCTTAAACGCTGAAATGCAAGGCGTTGAAGCGGCGGTGCACCAGAGTGTCATGGGCTTCCCTTCCCGCATGGAGACAATCAGACTGCCGGTCGTATGGTCGCCGATCATGCCGCCCGCATGCATGCATGTGCTGCTGACGCTGCCGTGAGTGAACAATCGTCCTTCGTCTTTCGGGTTGTGCCGGCGCAAGGCTGTCATCATCTGCGCCACATCCACCGGCGTGTTCAATGCGCACAAAGACGCATGCTCCCGCTGCATGGATCCCGAAAAATAAGTGAAAAGCGGCTCTGTCAGATTGCCGGCAAAATCGTATCCCTCTTTCACTCCGCCCCGCATGGAATGCTCGGTATGAATACTAAGACGATTGGATATTGCCTCGCGATCCGTGAATTTTTTCGCTGCCCATTGTTTGCCGGATGTTTCCAGAATGTAGCCTTCAAAGGGATCGGCGATCAGAAAACTGTTATCATAATAAAATTTGTGATCAAACGCACAATTTCCACCTTGTCCATACTCCTCCAGCAGCGCAGTGATACATCCGACCGCTTTCAGTGCGCTGTCGGATCGTTCCAGTGCCAACCGTACGAGATCCATGCCGGTCAATGCGTCCGGTCCGCGCTTTGCACGGGTAAATACCGCCTCATTGCCAATTGCCACGGATGCCGAATTGACTCCCATCTCCGCGCCCCACGTCCAGGAAGGCTTGCCGAGGACTCCTTCCAAGGTGTTTTCCCCTTGCGGGCATACGAGGTTTACCTTCATTTCAAACGATCATGTAATGATCATGCTGACATTCGTTTAAAAAAACTCATGATCCATCTTGATCAAATTTTTACTTCAGAGCAATTTCCCGATGCGGAATTGAAAAAACTTAATAGCGAATATAATTGGATAATGAATTTTTACATTGACATTAACCACTTAGAAGAACCTGGAGACATATAAATCAACATCAAACATTCACAAAAATCATTTGAAATGACAACTTTCGATTATTAATATGAATACGCTCAAATATGGGATTATCACAACTAACGAACACTTACTGCAAACTCGTAACCAGTGGAACACTTACTGCAAACTCGTAACCAGTGGAACACTTACTGCAAATTCGTAACCAGTGG
>CAZJXH010000133.1:420-10079 GCA_964549475.1 uncultured Oscillospiraceae bacterium | reverse complement strand
AAACGTGGTTTTTTAGTGGAAATGAAATTTGGATTGTTATTTAAAATATGCTGAAACACGCCGTTTACATGGCTATTTTGTAAAAATTAAATCTTCATGTTGACAAAGACGGGCAATAACAGTATATTTATTAGTGAAAAGTAGTGCTTCTCATTATTCACGTTCTATATTTTCGGAATGTGTATTCTGAATATTAAATTCATCCGGCTGATACCCTTCCGTTTCGGCTATGTACATGAATAAGAGATTGAAGTATTTGAAAGGATAAATACAACGTGGAAAAACAAAGCATTCAGAATGTTGAAACAATAAAAATGGTCGAGAGTGCCTTGACCGTGCTCGAATTATTGCGAACCAGACGCGAACGTCTCGGCGTCAATGAGATTGCGAAAATGTGCGGGTTGAATCCATCCACCACGTTTCGTATTCTAAAAACGCTGGAAAAATCGGGATGGGTATTCCAATTCAATGACGGGCGTTATATAATCGGGCAGAAGATCAGCTTTGTCACCGAAAAGAACAATTTGTATCTTGCTTTGCGTGATGTCGCCCTGTTTGTGATGGAGCAATATACCGCAGAATATGGCCAGGCGATGAACCTGATGGTGCGGGAGTATGTGCACTGTACGATTCTGCAGCAGTCGCGGACAAACAGCCTTGTAGATTATATTCCGCCGCTGTTCTCAAACCTGCCTTTTTATGCTTGCGCAGGGGGCAAGATTCTCCTTTCTGAATTGCCGATCAATCTAGTGGAGCAGATTATCAGCTCCTGTGATATGAAGCCTCTGACCAGCCATACGATCACGGATCCGGAGCAGTTCTGGCAGGCCTTGCGATCAACAGCGAAGCAGGGATATGCTTTCGACAACAAAGAGTCTGCCGAGAACGGCTGCTGTATCGCTGTCCCTATTCGGGATCACGAGGGTACGATCATCGCCGCGCTTTCTTTCAGCGGGTTTATCGGCATCGAGGATACGCAGGAGCTGCTGAAGTATCTGCCGGCATTGCACGAAGCATCCGAAAAAATATCCCATAGTCTTTACAATTGTTGGGAATGGTAAATTAAAAACCGCCAGCCAAAAGATTCCTTTCGGATGACGGTCTTTATGGTTCTCGGTATTTATCCCGCTTGAGATCATTTTTTCCCAGTGAAAAACACTTCCAGATTTCGGGGCAGATCATACGGAACTTTCTTCCCTGATGCCGGAACATTCACGGAGTAGATTTCTTTCAGCATGGCATTGACAATCAATTCCTTTGGGGGTTCAGTATAATCAGCCCCTTCATAATTCCATACTCTACAATCAACACTATCTCCGCAAAGATCTCCGCACTCCTTGCAGGTTGATTCTTTCACGTCCACCGCAATGTCTTTTCCATTGATGCGAATGGTAGGAGAACTGACAAATTCATACTTAATTGCTAATTCCTTTGTCGTTATATTGACCTTGTTGGTCTTGATTTCAAAGCCTGCTGCAGCCAATACCTTGGATACATCTTTGATCGCTTCATCAAGATTGTTATCGGTACCTTGGCATCTTTCACATACACTTAAATCAAGATATAAAAAATCGATGTTCAGCGTTTTCTTTTCTACTGCCGGAGAACAGCAATCCCTTCCTCCACCGCAGCACCCGGATGTTTTTTTCTTTTCCATCATTTTTATCCCCTTTCTATTAATATTTTTTAAATCGTTTACCAGCCCTGACTAGGGGTTCCATTACATGGATGGATCATTTCTCCTACTGCATTGTTTTTGCAATAACCGAGGCATTTCATACAGCCTCTGCATTTATAAAAATCCACCCAGGGCTTGTCTTCAGGACTCTCCCGAATAATAGCCAGATTGGCGCAATTCACCGCGATAAGACAAATTTCACAATTTTTGCAAATGTCAGGCTTGATAATCGCTCTTTTCATATTCTCTCCCTTTTCTATTGTCCATGGATTATTTTGATCCATATCAGCCTGAATCTTTTTATCGCATCTCAATGCAATGCCCACAGCAAAGATCGACACAACTGCCGCATTCCTCGCATTTTTCATGATCAATTTGGATCCGCCCGCCGAGTGGTTCGTCGTCATCCTCTACATAGGAAAACGCTTTGTTTTTACATGCTTTCATTGGAGGACAGATATCGGGTTGAGCCGCGCATTTTTCTTTAACAATAAATGGTTTCATGTTATTTCATCTCCTTTTCAAGAATCTTTACAATTTCATTCGTTTTAAGGACTTTCCCAATAGAAACCACCTTTTCATCAATAACAAGAGCAGGTGTCGACATGACCCCAAAAGCTGCAATGTCAGCAAAATCCGTCACTTTGACAATTTCGGCGTCAATAGAAAGTGTTTCAAGGGCTTCTGTTGTGTTTTTGGTGAGAGTGATACATTTCTTGCAACCGGAACCTAAAATTTTAATTATCATTTCATCCTCCTTAAAAAAATACGTGACATCCATGGTTTCTGACAGCATGCTTCTTGCTGTCAAGCGGTTTTCCCAGCGTGAAGATCTACATTCACGTTATTCTTCCTAAAATCCTAAATAAAACATATAAAATCCGATGACTAGAATAGCAAGTCCCATACCGATCTTTAGTATTTTGCTAAAGGTTCCATATTTGCCACTGGCTGTGATTTTTTTAACAAATCCTACCGAGGTTCCCGCTATAAGCACCAGTACGCTGTGACCGGCAGAATAAAGTAAAAGGAGTAAAATTCCCCACAGAATATTTCCGCTCCCTGCAACAAGCCCCAGCAATACGATAAGAACGGGAGTCGCACAAGGCGAGGAGAATATGCCACCTAAAATTCCAGCGATAAAAGCCCCGATAAAGCCCTTTTTCGTTGCTTTGCTTGTCAGGTAGGTTGAGGGAATGAAATTATAAATTTCCCATGTCTGCAGAGCCATTAAAATCATCAAAACGCCAAGTGCAATATACCACCACCTGCTCGAGGTTCCCATCAGTTTCCCGAGCAAAGACGCCGCTGTACCCAGTGCGGTAAAGGTGGCCGTCATGCCAAGCGCAAAGGTCAGGGATAGGCGGAATGCTCTTTTGGGATCATTATTTCCGGTGCCTCCGACATATCCTATCACAAGAGGTACACTGGTCAGAGCGCATGGAGTCACCGAGGTCAATACTCCCGCCAACAATGCCAGAAGAGGGGCCAGCCAGAGGCTTTCTGAAATCAATTTTGACAAGGTCTCCAACCATTGATTGATCATTCCTTCATCCCCATTTCAACAAGCGCCGCACGAATCATCGTCTCTGTCATCCCTCCTTCATGCGCAGTGAATACATGTTTATTGGTATCTTCTTTTAATGAATACATTTTGAAAAGGTTGCCATTGGAGCCTTTTGGCGTATAAGGATTTCCGGCGGAATCATATAAAACCTGGGTAGGGATTACGCTGATTGGATATCCATCAGAAAGACTTTGATATTTCCACACATCCACAAACCGGATGATTGCCTTGCCTCGGAGTTCTTCATTCAATTTCTTTAGAACAGGAGCCATTTCCTTACACGGAATACAAGAATCCGCGCCAAAATCAATAAGGATCGGTAGGCCGTACGATTTTAATTTTTCCAGATTGATTTTTTCTGTCACAGGCAGTTCGAAGTCTGGATTATTATTTTGAATGCCCGATGTATTGCCAGAGGAAATAACGGGTTCACCAGGCAGAGCATTTTTGAAAATCCATATCCCGACAAGGACTAAAATAACAGCGATTGGAATTGTAATTTTCATAGCCAGATCCCGTTTTGATTTTGGCCTATTTTCGTTGATCATCTAAACAATCTCCTTTTTTCGTCTGCTATAATCGCAAATCGGAATGTCTGCAAACCGTCTTGTCAATTGCATCTGCAATCGTTATCACCCGCACATCCGCTTCCACAGCCACATGCTTCCGAATCACTTTCACCGGAGCATCCATTTTCACAGCCGCATGAATCAGTGTTATCCTTTTTACTGTTCGGAGGGGTCCATCCTGTCTCATCCCCTGCATAGGTTATGGCTCCGGCCGGACAGCGGCTGCCGCATCCGTGGCATCCTTCAAAACAGCCGTCCCCGTTTACTACGAGCGGCGCGGGACTTTTTTCAAGATCATAGACCGCATGCGGGCACATTCCGACGCAGGTGCCGCATTCTTCACAAATTGTATCATCAACGATTGGATACCATTTTTTCGACATTTCATTTTCCTCCATAATATATTTACTTTTAAAATAAGAGACTGGATCTACTCCGCGACAATCCGATCCACTTTTTTAGCTATTTCCTCTGCGACTTTATCAACCATCTGGTAGTGTTCCTCTTTCAAATCCCTAGCCGAGACTATTTTAGAAAGAACGACATCCTCCCCGAGCAGATCAGAGAGAACAAGGAAATCTTTTACCTCGCCACTGTATTTTATTGTTGCTCTTCTCGCGCAGCATTCAGCGCAGCCGTCTATAGCGATAACAGGATAATCCTTGGCGAAATCACGCTCCTCATCGCCACCGGCTATATAAAGCGGTAAATATATTCCTGTTTATCCGATCAACGTATTTTAGTCAAGCGGACTGTTGTGAACACAGCATTGATTCAAATACTGTTCTTTATCCACAATCCTTTTCTGATCCAGCGCTAATTGCGGAAATTCATGAATATTGCTTAAAATGTCATGTGCAATGCTAGTTAGAATCAAATTTTCTTTCACTAATCGATAAAATATGAATTTTTCTTTCCTTTCAATAGAAACGAACCCGACATCTCTCAGTTTTGATAAATGCTTTGATACATTTGGTTGTGACACGCCTAAAATGCCGCTTAATTGACATACGCAAAACTCTTCCCCGGCTAAAAGGATGATGATTCTCAGTCTGGTTTCATCCGATAATATTTTAAATACATTTATCAATTTATCCATAAGTGATCTTTGTCTCCTTACTGTCTTGTGTTCATATGCTTATATACGCATATGTGTATATTACTGTTATTATGAAACCGTGTCAATACTATTTAAAATATTCTTGGAATATTTCTCGATTCAATTATTTACAGTCTTTTTCAATTGGGATAATATATTTTTCGCCGTTGTTAAATAATAATTATTTCTGCCTATAACAAAAGACTGCTGCATTATGGTTTACTCCATCATTTGCAACAGTCTCTTGTTTTCATTACGAGAATAGCTTTTTTGAAAGGTCTCTACTTAGTAGGAGCCGTAACCGTACTCATGATCAATGTTACTGCAGTCTGTGCTAATAAATGGCCATTGATAGATGCTTTCGTTCCTAATGTGATGTTTGTCTTCCCTAGTACGATTCCTTCAAAATGGGCGCCTGTTCCAATGGCAACAGTCTCTGCGGATTGCCAGAAGACATTCTTGGCTTGTGCTCCACCGGTGAGAATGATTTTGGTTCCGGCCGCCTGGGTGATTCCCTTTGCGATTTGGAAAATCCAAACGTCATTGGGCCCGCCATTAAGGGTGACATCGGAAGTGATCAAAATGCCTGTACCCCATTTATAAACACCGGGAGCAAAAGTCTTCCCGCTGATGTTTCCAGAATACAGTGGTGTCTACTGCTGTTCCATAATTTTCCTCCAGTAAAACAGAAAGCCCTCAAGTGTGCATGTGTTTCCACAGAGGCTTGGGGGAGTTGTTAAGCTAATTTAGGGTTATTTCGGTTTGTTGTTAATTTTTATTTTTTAGGTTGATGTAATTAATATGATTTGATGCAACCGTCCTTAGCCCCATTCCAATTAATTCTGTTCAGTAATGTATATTAATATCTGTCATACATTGTATTTATTATATGTTCTCTCATTTTCGGAGCAAAATTTCGACTATTCAGTAATGATGTAAGTGATTTTTCAATTATCTCATCATTATTTTTGCTCATAAGAATTTTTAATACTTCTATAAATAACCTTCTCGTCGTCTGATTAGACGGCGTACGAGATAGCTCATTTACCAACGGTGTAACCCAAAGCCTATACTCAGGGTAAGCAGAAAGCACTTCAATAACTGCCAACCGGTGATTAACCAGATGGATGGTATTTGCAGTGGGCAGCGATTTCAAATATTCTAATAGCAGGTTAAAAACACGTTCGTTTCCGAAACGAACATATTTATCCAAAAATTTAACAATGCTTGTTTGTTCATCAAGAGAGCTATTAAATAGTTGATCCCGCACTCCGGACGGATCGGCTATCTGTAAAATTTCGACTTGTTTTATATAACTCAGTTCTTCTTCCTTTAATTCTTCTATTGGACTAAATTCTTCGCAAGAATTAATTGATCCGTCAAAACGCTTGGATTGGTACAAATCAAAACAGCACTCGAAAGTATTTTCTTCCATAATAATGTCCATAAACTCATCGAATTCCGGCATCATGCTGCAAATACCCCAGCCCGGTTCGGAATCAGCACCATCTTGAAAAAAACACCCACAATTTTGACAACTTACCTCAAGTTCTTCGGATTCTTTTAATTCTTCATATTCGTCTAGCACCTCATGCATTCCCATAGTATTGATCCTCTCTGTAATAATTGTTTATATCAAAGATTTTTAGTGAGTACATATTTATAATACACCGAGCAACTCATCGGCAACATCATAGCTCTCGAGCCTTATGACACTGTCGTCAAGGCTACTGAAGCTTAGAAATTTAACGCTTCCATACCAAACAATGTTTTCATCAACAATGGCAAATTGATGGTGTATATTGGATTTATATTCCACATGAATATTCGCTTCTCGTAAATATTCCGTGTTTTGTATAACTGATAATTGTTCCATTTCTTTAAAATCCTCAGGAGGTCTTGTATAAACAGTGATTGAGGTTTTGTTGATAATCGCCTTTGATAGAATCTTAATCATCTGCGCAAGGCGACCTTTCCGCATATAAGGACTCACAATTATTATACTTTTTTTTGCAGATACAATGTCATGTTCGAATACAGGTAAAAAACTTTTCCCGTCATGTATAATGTTCATTTTTTGTATGTCTTGCGCATCTGCTCTTGTTTTATAACCAATTGCCGCATACCCTTTAATACGTTTATGGTACATTCGCTCCAAAACAGGAATATGTACATCTACATAATCGTAAATCAGTACTTCTTCCTTACCAGCATATAGTCTATGCAACCTTCCAGCGTATTGTGCAACTTTCCCCTTCCATGCGATAGGCATCGCCAAAAACAAGGTGTCAAGCCTTGGAAAATCAAAACCCTCTCCAACATATTTGCCTGTGGCAATAATCACAAAGCTACTTTCTGCGTCTAATACTTGCAGTTTCGCCATCGCTTCACGCTTTTCCTTTGCCGTTGCACTCCCCACCAGTGAAATGATATGATTGCATTTGCCATCCAACATTTTAGCAAATGTTACAACATGATCAGATCTTTCGGTTAGGATAATTGGATTTCTTCCTTGCGTCAGGGCGCTTACAACGTCATTTATTATTAGCTTATTGCGCAGTTCATTATCAGCTAAAGCATTATAAATCTGTGTAATACCTTTTCCTTTATTCAGAGAAGCCTCACTGAAAGATGTAAATCGTGGTATGATAAAATGCTCGAAAGGGCGTTTTTCTGCCTGATCCCTGGCATCTACTTTATAACAAATGGCACCGCACTGCATGAAAATAATTGGATGGTGACCGTCCGATCTTGTCGGTGTCGCTGTTAATCCATATACATATTTTGCGTTAGCATATTTTAATATTTTCTCAAAATTCACTGCTGATACATGGTGACATTCATCCACAATAATCTGTCCATAGTCACGCACTAGGTCTTTTACAGAATCGCCACTAATCAGAGACTGCATGACAGCAACATCAACAATCCCGTTTAGTCTATTCTTGCCTGCGCCGAGTTCGCCAATCATACTTTGGATTTTCTTTCTACCTCGTTTTTGAGGTTGTTCTAGTAATTCATAATCAAAACTGAGAAACTGTTCCAATGACTTTTCTCATTGACTGAGCAACGCCTGTGTATGAACCAGAATAAGTGTGTTAACTTTATGGGAAGCAATGATATTTGCACCGATGACTGTTTTGCCAAAGGCAGTTGTAGCAGATAACACTCCGGTTGTATTTTGCAAAAGTGCATTTGCAGCAGGTTGTTGTTCTCCCCTTAGTTCACCAGTGAAACTAACCTCAATCCGTTTTCCAACATTTGTTTCATCCATTATTTCATATTTCGCCTTTACTTCGTCTAGCATTTCAAGTAAATCACGTTCGCAGCCTCTCGGAATAGCAATAAAATGTTCCGTTTCTTCTGATGTAGAAATAATTCTTGGTTTATCATAGGTTGAGAGGCGCATTGCCTGTGATTTATAGAAATCTGGATTTTTGAAAGCACCAAGACGCTTGATTGTATTTCGTGCTGCTTGTGATATACCATCTTTTTCGATATAGACCATATTCACACGAGTGATATGAATCATTTTTGGAAAATCAACTGCCGCCAGTGTATATTGTGTCCTTTGTTTTTCCCAAGGTTTGTTATCAGTTTCTGTGTTATCTTTTATCAACGTTCCTAATTCTCCAATTCCTCCTATTTCAGATACATATTTTTCTATTTGAGATAAAGACAGCTTCTGTATGTTTGATAAAAATGCCCATTGATCTTTATAAGGCACGAAACTTTCATTAACAAATACACTGTTACCATTCTTGCGAGCAAGTCCTTGCAATGGAAGTGCGATTAAATTGCCAAACCCGCCTTCAGGCATTGTATCCTGGTTAGGAAAAAATCTGTCATAGGAAATGAATTTTATCTCGCTGCGTTTGTTCATTGCATAGGTTAAAAGAACACTTCCTAAACGCCTTGCTAAGAAAGAAGGAATCGGTTCATTGAAAAATATCCATATATGCGCTCCATTTCCAGATCGCGACCGCTCAACGCAAGCAGGAATTCCTTTTTCTTGGCAAACTTTTACGAACGCTGATACATCTTTTTCATAGCCTTCACCATCAAAATCAATTGCAAGGAGAAGGCAGTGCTCATTAGGAAGCATTGGATATAGTCCTATTACATCCCGAGCATAAATATCTTTCCCGCGAATATGACTTTCTACAACGCTTTCATTTATAGATAACAATTTGCGATTAGGACAAGAATTGCACTTGTATTTGTGTTTATCGCAAAGCTCATCATTCCATTCATTTTCGCAGGCAGGTTGATACCCACATTTTTGCGTTTTCAGACTATACCATCGTTTTGCGTATACATCATCTCTTCCTTTGAAAAGAGACATAAACAGTTCGATTTTTTCTTCTGCAGTACTATAATTATTAATACTGGGTTCATTTGATATTATAATAGGAGTGTCATGAACTTCCACGGCTTGTTCGGGTAATAATAGCCGTTTGCGAAGCTCCATGTTTTCTTTCTTCAGAACAGCATTTTCTTCGAGTAATTTATTATATTCGGCTGATAATTGCTGATAATTCATAAATGCCGCCTTACGAGTAATATCGCTGTTTCGGGCTTGTTGGTTTATCCGGGAATTCAAGTTTTAGCAGTCCGACTTTGATTAATGGATTTAAAATTCTATCCCTAAAATCTTTGCCATCTTTAATGTTTGTCAAAAGTTGAATTTCTCGTCTACTCCTTGGTGTTTTACAAAACTCCAGTATTTGGGTATTCCTATCGCTC
>CAZJXH010000133.1:0-410 GCA_964549475.1 uncultured Oscillospiraceae bacterium | reverse complement strand
TTGTGTTTTTTTTATTTTATTTATCAGTCATTTCTATAATTTTGTTTATATTGATTGTTTGTACATAGTTTTTTTTCTCGTCTACTACTTTGTGGTTTGTCAATTTTCAGTTTTTGTGTGTTTTTATATCTCTCTTGTATTGTATTTAGGGGGGTGACGTGGGGGGTGACTTGGGGGGTGACTTGCGTGGTAGCTTGGTCGGTTGTTTGATCAGTTGTCTGGTCAGTGGTATACAGGGTAATTTGTCCGGTAGCTATTACTTTTGGACCGGCCTTTATTATTGCGGTTGCACTTAAAGGGATAATTGTGGAAAATACATCTGCCTCAATAAACTCCGGCGTTCCTCCGGAATACAGCTTGGTGTACTTATATCCTTCTCCTTATTTACTGTCTTGATATATTTTCCGCTT
>CAZJXH010000132.1:0-10141 GCA_964549475.1 uncultured Oscillospiraceae bacterium | reverse complement strand
TTTCTCCTTCATACCGGAATTTACTTCCCAGTGGAATTTACTTTTTCATTCAACCGCGAAAAAATGTACCGTAATCAAAAGAAAAGCAGCTCGACATTCGCCGGCTGCTTTTCTTTTGATTGACATTTTATTTTTTTCATTGCGTTTTGATTATAAGAAATCAGACACCGGCACGGCCGCCTCTTGTTTTCCAATCAACCCATAGCGGGGTGGCAATGAATACCGTGGAATAGAATCCACTGACAACACCAATCAGCATCGGGAGGGCAAATTCCTGAATGCTGCGAATGTCATATACTGCCGCAAAGATATAACAAATGAGGACAGCGCTGAATGTCGCCGCAGCGGTGTTGACCGTTCTGGATAATGTCTGATTAATGGAGCGGTCGACCAGGTCGGGCAGCTGCATCTTGCCGTTCTGCATTCTCATGTTCTCGCGGATACGGTCGTAGTTGACAATCGTATCATTCGTGGAATACCCGATGATGGTCAGAGCCACGGCGATAAACGATTCATTCAGCGGAATCCGCATAATGATAAATGCCACAAACACAATAATCACATCGTGGAACAGTGCGATTAGAGCTGTAACACCGGCGGAAGGTCCTCCGGACATGGAACGGAAGCTGTACCATATGTATAATATGATGAATATGGAGGCCAGCAATAACGCATAAAGGCCTCTGTTCAGGTATTCTCCGCCGATGGATGCCGAAACCGTATTGGATTCAGAAAAAGTGAACGCATTGTCTTTGAATGTATCCGATGTCAGAACCTGCCGGATCGTCGCCAGCTGGTCATTGCTTAAAGCGATGTCTTCCCCCTGGGCGACCGCAACATTGATCGCGATGCCGATGGGAACCTCGTTCTTCAGATTCACTTGAATACTGCTGATATCTTTACCGATCGCTTTTTCAACCTCGGATTTGATTTTAGCGGTGTCAAGTTCCCCGACTGATGTATATCGGACAACACTTCCTCCAACAAACTGGATATCCAGCTGGATCCCATAAATGAAGGAACAGATAATTCCTATTATAATGATTCCTATCGACAGGCCGTAGAAAATAAATCGGTTTTTATAGAATTTGATATTCATTCCTTCACCTTCTTTCCGCCATAGAGCCATTTGGACTGAAGCTTAGGATACTGGCTCAGCGATCCGATCATCAAGCGTGTCGCGGTCACTCCGCACAGGCCGTTCAAAATGACACCCGTCAGGAGGGAATATCCAAATGACAGGAACGAGCCGGATCCGAAGATCATCAGGAGGATTGCGACAATGGCGACGGTGACGTTTCCATCGAACACTGCGGAAAACGCCCGGTCGAATCCGTTCCGGACAGCAATCTTCAATGGATTGCCGGCATTGATTTCTTCTTTGATCCGCTCGGTGATAATAATGTTCGCATCCACGCCCATTCCGATGGAAAGGATGATCGCCGCGATACCAGGCAGCGTAAGCGTGAACTGGGGAACCGAGATGGCCAGAAGCTGTCCGACCAACTGCGCCGTCAGTGCGATAATCGCCACAAATCCCGGGAGCCTGTAATAAAGCAGCATGAAGAGGCAGATCAGAATAAATGCCACCATGCCTGCTTCGACCATGCGATCAAGGGAGTCTCTTCCCAAAGAAGCGCTGATTTCATTGCTTGATACCGATTCCAAAGCAAACGGCAACGCACCGGCTTTGATTTTTGCTGCCAGCGCTTTGGCGGTTGCAGTGGACTCCAGATTTGTAATGATCGCCTCGCCGCCGGTGATGGCTTCGAGGACATTGGGACTTGATATTTCAGTAGCATCCATGTTGATGGAGATTGTCTTTCCGACAAGGCGTGCGGTCGCTTCCGCGAATTTCGTTTTTCCATCGGCATTCAGTTTGAGAACAACAATTGGAGTGCTGTCTTCCTGGCTGATCGCCGCATAGGCATCCGAGACATCTTTGCCTTCCAGTACGACCTTGCCGTCCGGATCTTTAAATGTCAGCAGGGCCATTTCACCCAGTTCCTTGAGTGCGGAGGTCGCATCATTTTTTGCATCGTCCGTTTTCCATGGAACCCGGACAACAATCCGGTTTAGATCATCAAGAAACACTTCTCTGTCCGTGATCTTTAAATTATCCATACGAAGCCTGACGACACTCTCAGCAGCTTCCAAATCCGATTTGGTCGGCGTCCCTTTATAAGACGCCGCCGGAGCGAGAACGCCTTCGAATCCGCCGTTGATATCAATACCGAGACGAATATCCTGGACTCCTTTGATTTGAACCACGCCCGGCAGGTAAAGGCCTGTGTAACACAGTATTGTAATCAGTGCTATCACCCCGGCAGTAATAAAAAAGGTACTGCGGGTCGACCTGAATCCGGAGCGTTTTGTAAATGATTTTCCCATATACGAAACACTTCCTTCCTTTAATAAAGGTTGATTTTAATTAGCGTAGATAATAGCTGAAAAATCGAAAAGATTGAACCGATGGTCATGGCCTGAACGGTCAGCCGGCAGTTAGCCTAGATATATGAAGCGCAAGAGCCTGTAACAGAAAAGTCGAATTGATTTGATTGCGGATCGTGCGGTCCGTCACGCCGATGGTTTGGCTGGAAGGATAGGAAATGCAGCGAAACGGGCGAAGATCCTTCTTTCCTTGCTGAAGCAAGGAGGATTCTTTGATGGCCTGACGGATATAACTGACGGGAATCCATGGCACTGCCAGAAACCCTTTCGACTCAGGGCGGCTGTTCATGGAATGTGCAGCGGCGTCCACAGGGATGGAGAGATCGGCTTCTGGCGGCGTCAATGTGCCAGTCTGGCTGACATCGCCGGAACCCGCACCATCATCGGGTCCGTTTGATATATTTCGGGAAGAAGCGGGCTGCAAGGGAGCAGTAAAGGCTTGAATTGAAAACAATGCCGTTCCCAGCATCATTATCATAACCAGACACCCTATTCCCAGTCTTACCCATTTCAACAGTTTCAAAATCGTCCGCTCTTTCCCATTGTCTCATGCTGATAAATCTTTGCATATTCAATGTTAGTATAAAGTTTAAAGAAGCCGGAATCCATCCGAAAACACGGTTTGCCCGGATTCAGAAACCGACGCTATTATAACACTTTACAGGCCGGCGAGGCAAGGATAAGTTTTTAAATAACAAGCCCGGGTCTTTGACAGTTGAATGAACAAAAAAACCTTGTAAGCCTTGGTAGGGCTTATTTTTTTGTCAAATTATGCGACAAAGTATTGCGGAATATGTAGCAATATGTTATAATGTAGTGGTCTGGAGGTGTTACTTTGAAACTTACAATATCCAAATCAAAAAATTCCACTTCATTGTATGTAGCAAAATCATTTTATGTTAAAGGAACAAGAACTTCCAAAATTGTTGAGAAATTAGGGACTGTTGCTGAATTAGAAAAGAGATTAAACGGAGAGGACCCTATAGAATGGGCGAAAAAACATATAGCTGAACTCAACAAGAATGAAAAGAAAGAGAAAAAGGAGATTCTAGTCAAGTATTCACCAGCAAAACTCATCGAAAAAGGCGAGCAGCATTCATTCAACGGAGGGTATTTATTCCTGCAACAAATTTACCATGAACTTGGACTTCATACTATTTGCATGGAAATAACTAGAAAATATAAATTCGATTTCGATTTGAATTCCATTCTGTCCAGGCTCATTTACAGCAGGATTCTCTTTCCCTCCTCAAAACTCGCAACCTTCCAGCTTTCCAAAAACTTTATAGAACAGCCCCATTTTGATCTGCATCAAATATACAGATCCCTTGAAGTCATAGCCAAAGAAACCGATTCCATACAATCTTCCTTGTATAAGAACAGCTTAAAAACTTCCAAGAGAAATACCGGAGTGCTTTATTACGACTGCACCAATTATTTTTTTGAGATCGAGCAAGAAGAAGGACTGAAACAATATGGCTACTCTAAAGAGCACCGCCCCAACCCTATTGTCCAGATGGGGCTTTTCATGGATGGAGACGGCATTCCTCTTGCTTTTGACATAAGCAACGAGAATGCAAACGAGCAGCTGACATTGATGCCTTTAGAAGAAAAAATATTGGCTGATTTCAAATTGTCAAAATTCATTGTATGCACGGATGCAGGACTTGCGTCAAGCGACAACAGGAAGTTCAATGACAAAGCGGAACGGGCTTTCATCACTACCCAGTCCATAAAGAAACTCAAGAAACACTTGAAGGAATGGGCGCTCGCCCCTGACGGCTGGAGGCTTAGTGACGAGAAGAAAGTTTACAACATCAATACACTGGACGATGAAAAGGATCTTTCCAGAATCTTTTACAAGGAACGTTGGATAAAAGAAGATGGGTTGGAACAAAAACTGATTGTAACCTATTCCATCAAATACAGAAACTACCAGCGGCAGATTCGTAGTTCACAAGTGGATCGCGCCGGAAAAGTGATCCATACAAACCTCTCGAAACTAAAGAAATGCAATTCCAATGATTACAAACGCTTCATCACAAAGACAAGTGTCACGCCACAAGGCGAAGTTGCCGACAAGGACCTGTACAACATCAATGAGGCGCTTATTTTAAAAGAAGAGGCCTTCGACGGATTTTATGCTGTTTGTACCAATCTGGAAGACGATGCGCCTGCCATAATAAAGATAAACCACCGGCGGTGGGAGATTGAAGAATGTTTTCGCATTATGAAAAGCGAGTTCAAAGCAAGGCCTGTATACTTAAGCCGTGACGACAGGATCAAGGCGCATTTCACCACTTGTTTTCTATCCATGGTCATTTATAGGTTTCTGGAAAAGAAATTGGACAATAAATTTACAACAGGTGAGATTATCCACGGATTGCGGGATATGAATTTTTGCGAAATAATAGGCGATGGATATATTCCGACTTATACCAGAACCAATTTCACCGATGCCCTGCATGATGCTTTTCAATTCAGAACCGATTTTCAGATCATTGGCACAAGTCAGATGAAAAATATTTTCAAAGACACTAAAAAATAGAAACATTACGCACTTTTTAAAAATGACCAAAAGCTTGAATTGCCCTATTCGTAAGGCTTTCCAAGCTTTTTTATTTTACAACTGTCAAAGACGGGATTATAACACTTTACAGGCCGGCGAGGCAAGGATAAGTTTTTAAATAACAAGCCAAACCTGAATCAATGAAAAGCCCAATGAAAAGCCCAATGAAAAGCCCAATGAAAAACCAGTGATAAATCAATAATCAATACTAATTAAGCTACTATTAAGCCATTATAAAACCGATTCTTTAGGAAGAATCTCCTTCTGCAGAAATACGTCCACTGCGGAAAAAAGCTTAAGACGCTCAGGCCCTCTGATGGCGTTATGGCGGGACTGTTCCAGCAAGGTGAGTTCCTTGTAGTCGGATTTGACAAGATCGAAAATCATATAGGGGCTCTTGAGATTGACCAGTTTGTCCTTGAGCGGCTGGATAATCAGGATTGGCTGTTTGATACGGTGCAATCTGTTGTATGATGCAAGGGTCAGTTTGCGGAGCTGTGCGATGGAACGAACCGGCATTCCTTTGTATCCTGTTTCATAATCGAAGCGGAGTTCGCCTTCGAGGGGCTTGAAAACCTTCCAGTAGGTGTATTTGCGGAAAACGCTCAGGAATTCCGCAATATAATTCAGTTTGTTCCGAATGATGATCGGGGTGGATATGGTAACGACGCGATGGACCTTGAATTTGGATGCCAGGCACAAAGCGATATCCCCTCCCATGGAAAGACCGATTACGGAGACTTTGGGATAGGATTCCAGCAGTTTCTTCAAATCCATGGTGGCGGATACAACCCATGTCTTCCAATTGCAATGCATCATATCCTCCATTTTTGTTCCGTGTCCCGGCAGAAGGATTCCGCAAACCGGGTACCCCTCGCCGCTCTTATTCAGATAATCGGCCAGCGGCCTCATATCCGCGGGCGATCCGGTAAATCCATGAATCAGTAAAATACACTCTTCCTTGTTCTTCCCGTCCATAAAAAACGGCTTCACATACTCGTTCATATAGCTGCTGTTCTCATTCGCATTCATCTTCATGTGATTTTCTCCCGCTTGTCTTTCAATGGTTGCCATCCTTTGATTTATGTGTCGGTAAATGCTCGGTATTTGCTGTGGTCCAGCCAGAATAACTGCATATATTATACCACACAATTCTTTCTTCGATAACGTTAACATTTTCGTGATATTATTGTCTGGATTAAACAATGGTTTTTTGTTATGATGGTACTGCAATGTTTAAGTTTTTAAAAGATTTGAAAGGGGATAAATACATGTTAAAAACACATGAAGTTGAAGCGCAGTGTATTGTTGCCAAGGGGCCGAACCACGGACCGGCACCGATTCCAGAAGAAGGCAAGTGGATCCAGTCAAAGGAGATCAAGGATGTCTCCGGATTTACCCACGGCATAGGCTGGTGCGCTCCTCAGCAGGGCGCATGCAAGCTGTCTTTGAACGTCAAAGAAGGAATCATTCAGGAAGCCCTTGTCGAGACAATCGGATGCACCGGCATGACGCACTCCGCAGCGATGGCTGCCGAGATTCTGACAGGCAAGACCATTCTCGAGGCACTCAATACCGATCTTGTCTGCGATGCGATCAACACTGCGATGCGCGAGTTGTTCCTGCAGATTGTATATGGACGCACCCAGTCCGCATTTTCCGAAGGTGGGCTTCCGATCGGCGCTTCGCTTGAGGATTTGGGCAAAGGCCTGCGCAGCCAGGTCGGCACTTTATTCAGCACCATTGACAAAGGTCCCCGCTATCTTGAGTTGACAGAGGGCTACATTTTGAAAATGGCATTGGACGAAGGCAATGAAGTCATTGGATATCAGTTCCTCAAGGTCGGACCCATGCTGGAACTGATTAAAAAAGGCGTGGATGCGAATGAGGCATACACCAAGAGCATCGGCACTTATGGTCGTTTCAGCGAAGCGGCGAAATATATCGACCCGAGACACGAGTAGAAAAACAGGGTGAAAGGAGCAAATCAACCATGGCACTTTTTGAAAGTTATGACAGAAGAATCAATCAGATCAATGCCGCTTTGGCCGCGAACGGAATTGCCTCCATCGAAGAAGCAAAGCAGATCTGTGACGCAAAGGGAATTGATCCCTATACAATTTGCAAGAACACACAACCCATCGCATTTGAGAATGCAGCCTGGGCTTACGTTGTCGGTGCGGCTATCGCAATAAAAAAAGGATGCAAGAAAGCAAGTGACGCTGCGGAAGCGATCGGAATCGGACTGCAGGCGTTCTGCATTCCCGGCTCAGTTGCCGATGACCGCAAGGTCGGACTGGGGCACGGGAATCTGGCCGCGATGCTTTTGCGGGAAGAGACCCAGTGTTTCGCCTTTTTGGCCGGACATGAGTCTTTCGCCGCCGCAGAAGGCGCGATCGGAATCGCCCTGTCGGCGAACAAGGTCCGCACCTCTCCCCTCCGTGTTATTCTGAACGGATTGGGCAAAGACGCCGCGCAGATTATTTCCAGAATCAATGGCTTCACTTATGTCCAGACCCAGTTTGATTATGCCACCAGCGAATTGAAGGTCGTCAGAGAAATTGTTTATTCCAAGGGCGACCGTGCGAAAGTCCGCTGCTACGGCTGCGATGATGTGCGGGAAGGGGTTGCGATCATGTGGTCCGAGGGAGTTGATGTCTCCATTACCGG
Source organism: uncultured Oscillospiraceae bacterium (assembly GCA_964549475.1). GTDB lineage: Bacteria > Bacillota > Clostridia > Saccharofermentanales > UBA5734 > JBBQKF01. The sequence continues at coordinate 2,451 of CAZJXH010000132.1, read as the reverse complement.
AAACTCCACGAATCCCACCCGTTTTCAGCATCCCGTCGCCGGAACCTATAAAAAAGAATGCGTCGAAAAAGGCAAGAAATATTTTTCTGTCGCCTCCGGCGGTGGAACCGGCCGCACCCTGCACCCTGACAACATGGGCGCAGGTCCCGCTTCTTACGGAATGACAGACACCATGGGAAGAATGCATTCTGACGCACAGTTTGCCGGTTCTTCCTCTGTTCCTGCCCATGTGGAAATGATGGGATTCATCGGTATGGGCAACAACCCCATGGTCGGCGCAACCGTCGGTGTGGCCGTTGCTGTCGAAGAAGCCGGTTGATCAAGGTTCGGACAAATCGCTTGTTTGCTACATGAAACAAGCGATTTGTGATATTGCTACCCAATAACGAGAGAAGGCAGAGAAGATTTTTTCTCTGCCTTTTTAGCGTAACGCCCCGCTCATATGGTATAATAATGTCTATCACCGCCCTGTTTTTCGATAGATTTCTATTGGTCGTACAATCTGAAGGAGGGTTGTATCGGAATGTTAAAATGGCTTGCGCTTCTCTTTATGACAATCGATCACATCGGATATTACTTTTGCGGGGTTTTGCCGGATGGGGTCTACCTCCTGCTTCGTTGTATCGGGCGGCTTGCATTTCCGATTTTTGCATTCTACCTTGTGAAAGGATTCACAAGGACCCGGAGTCCGTTCCATTATTTGTTCCGGATGGCAAGCTGGGGGCTCATCGCTCATTTCAGCATTGCTGCCGTATCTTTATTTACAGGGCGCCAGGCGTCCATCTGGAGCCTGGATTGGACAAATATCATGGTTCTTTTCTCTTTCGCCATCACCATGCTGATGGGATATGATCTGGCAATGCGGTCCTACCACGACATGATTGTCAGCATGACCCCCATATCAGATCCACCGTTCAAGCTCAAAGAATCCCATTATGACGTCAAAGTCAATCTGGGCGGCATTTCCTTGTCTCCAAGGATCGGTGTCCCCATGGGGATTGCCATCATCCTTGTCTCGTTCTGGGCGGTCTTCGCGTTGAATGCGGATTATGAGTTTTATGGATTGCTGACTGTTTTATTCATCTATATTTCCTATAAAAAAGAGGATGAATGCATCTCTGTCCCCACCCTTCTCATGCTGCTGTTCATCCTGAATGCAGGATACGTCATTTTCGCCGCCATGACACAGGGGAGTGTCGAATCCGCCCTCCTCCAGAGTTTGTCGATGTTCAGTATCTTCCTGTTCCCGCTGTTGGGCAGGGATAAAAAAAAGCCTGGATTTCTAGGCAAGTATTTTTTCTATTCCTATTATCCCGCACACATTATCCTTTTGATGCTGCTCTCCATGTATTGGGGATTGATCGTGAAATAATCGATACAGCCGACGCGACCGGTTCATAGGACAATCATTTACGAAAAGAGCTGGAATATGAGACGGTGAAATATAGGGACGGTTCTCTTGTTTCATTTTATTCCTTTTATGAAATAAGAGAACCGTCCCCATATTTCACCCATATTTCCTTTTGATGCGGCTCTCCATGTATTGGGGATTGACCGTGAAATAATCAATACAGCCCAACGCGGCCGGTTCATAATTTCATCGTGCAAGGACGGATGAATTGTGATAAAATAGGGCACAAACGACTATTGAAAAGAGGGTTCTTCATGGCATATTCTGTAGAAATCGACCGTAAATGGCAAAAAAAATGGGATGATTCCAAGGCGAATCAGTTTGATCCGTCCAATCGAAATAACAAGCTTTATGTGCTTGAGATGTTTTCCTACCCTTCCGGATCCAATCTGCATGTGGGTCATTGGTACAACTATTCGCTGTCGGATTCCTGGGCGAGAATGAAAAAAATGCAGGGTTACAACGTTTTTCAACCCATGGGATTTGACGCCTTCGGACTTCCCGCAGAGAATTTCGCCATCAAGACAGGGATTCATCCCTATGACAGCACCATCAAGAACATTGCAACCATGGAAGCCCAGCTGCGCGGAATGGGCGGAATGTTCGACTGGGATTATGAGGTAGTCACCTGTTTTCCCGAGTATTATCGCTGGAATCAATGGTTGTTTTTACAATTATATAAGAATGGTCTTGCCTACCGCAAAAACGCACCGGTGAACTGGTGTCCGAAATGCAAAACCGTTCTTGCCAATGAGCAGGTGGTCAACGGGACCTGCGAGCGCTGCGATACCGAAGTGACGAAGAAGAATCTCACGCAATGGTTCTTTAAAATCACCGATTATGCCCAGGAGCTTTTGGATAAATTGCCGGAGCTGGATTGGCCGGAACGCACGAAAAAAATCCAGACCAACTGGATCGGCCGGTCCGAGGGGGCCGAAATCGCTTTTGAAGCAGTCAAGGACGGTTCGCCTATTCTGGATGAAGACGGCAAGCCTTTGCTGCTCCGCGTTTTTACGACCCGGGCGGATACCCTTTATGGC
>CAZJXH010000131.1:0-10198 GCA_964549475.1 uncultured Oscillospiraceae bacterium | reverse complement strand
CGCCTTCACCATCATGGTCAGTCTCCTGGGAATAAATCCTGCAGATATCCCCCACTCGTGCAGTCGGGCCAATGGATTCCACTGTCAGTCCGATAAGCTGATTGACCGTTCCGGTGTATTCAATCGGATCGAAATCGTTCAATTTCATTTTATATGCCGCTACTTTCTCTTCAATCATACAAGGTCTCCGCAAAGCATTTGCGAGATCCGCTCCATTTTCTTTTCCCACCCCAGATCCAGCGTTCCAAAAATGGATTCGATCTGGCAGGAGAAATTCGCCCATCCCTCCTGGGGAACAATCTGCACATTCTCCACCTGCAGGCTCTCCATTGTTTTGATCGCTTCACAGACCCGTTTCGATGCTTTGATGGTGATTCCATGTTTGATCCGGATCTGATTCAGCGCATCCTGTATGACCGCTTGCAGTGCTTCATCACTTCTGGACAGCTCGAATGGAATCACTTTTTCGGCGATGGACAGGCTTAATTCAAGAAGCTGTTCTTCCAATCCCACCATTTTTTGTTGAAATTCGGCCTCCAGTTTTTCCGATTCCACCTGGCAGGCATTCATCACGGTTATTTGATAGGATTCCTTCATTTTCTCCACTTCTTTGATTCCTTGGTTGAGTCCCTCGATTCTTGACTTTTCAAATAATTCCGCTGCTTTGATTCTGTTTTCTTCCATCAGCCGGTCGATTTCAATTTTCGCTGCTTCCAGAATTTCAAGGGCTTCCAGCTGTGCCTGTGATACCAGCTTCTCCTCCGTCCTGCTGTTTGTTTCCCGTACCGTCAAACGGCCGGATGCGTCAGGAACGTCTTCGGATTCGATTCTCTCCTGCTCACTGTGATGATCTCCGATGACAAGATCTCTCAGCCCTTGGGAAATCTGGGGGATGTTCAACAGGACCGGCTGGCACTTATTCATGAAAATGTTATTGGATTTGTAAATCTTAGCCAATGAGTTGATCCTCCTGTCCTCTTGTCAGCACAACTTCCCCTGCCTCTTCCAGACTGCGGATGATGGTAACGATTTTTTGCTGTGCCTCTTCGACATTTTTTAGACGTACCGGGCCTTTGATAAGAATTTCCTCCTTGATCATTTCCTGCAGACGTTTCGAGATGTTGCTGAAGATGAATTCCGCCACAGGTTCTTTCACTCCCTTAAGGGCAAGAACCAGATCGTCATTGTTGACTTCTTTCAACACTCTTTGGATGGATGTACGGTTCAATTTCACAATATCTTCGAATAAGAACATCTTGCTCTTGATGTTTTCGACCAGTTCTGAGTTCTGTACGCCAAGACTCTCCATGATATATTTTTCTGTTCCACGGTCGATCGCATTCAATATATCGACAGCCGTATTGATTCCACCAACTTTTGTATAGTCTGAAACACCAAGGTTGGACAATTTTTTTTCGAGAACCCGCTCGACTTCTTTGATATGTTCCGGGGAGGTTTTGCCCATGCGCGCGATCTTTGCAATGATGTCTGCCTGTATTTCATGGGGAAGCGAGCTTAAGATTGTCGCGGATTGCTTTGAATCAAGATAGGACAGGATCAATGCGATGGTTTGAGGCTGTTCGTTCTGAATAATGGTCAGCAGCTGGGTCGCATCCAGTTTCCGCGCGAAGTCGAAAGGCCTCACCTGCAGAGAAGACGTCAGTTTTCCAATCAATTCATACGCTTTTTCCTGTCCGATCGCTTTGTTCAGAATTTCTCTGGCATACTCGATCCCGCCTTCCATCACATAATTCTGTGCGATATAGGCTTCGTTGAATTCTTTGATTACTTCATTTTGCGCTTTCGGATCAATTTTTCGTATGTTTGCGATTTCCAGCGTAAGCTGTTCGATTTCATCGTCATTCATTTGCTTGAATATTTTTGAAGAATAGTCTTTTCCTAATGCAACGAGTAAAACCGCGGCTTTTTCCCTGGAATTGCGATAATAAGTACTGTATGCCATTCTTTTATCCTTCATCTTCCGCAAGCCAGCTGCGAATAATGGATACAACTAGCTCTGGATTACTTTCAACATATTTTTCAATAATTGCTTTTTCCGTTTTTTCAATCTCAAAAAATCCTTTTTGGGTGTTGGTTTCATCATGAATGGTAAAATCTATCTGAGCCTCTTTGTTTTCTCTCATCTCCTTGTTTTCTTTATTGCAAAGGGATGGAAAATTTTCTTCGAATTCCTCTTGTTTTGTCTTGCGTCTGCGTTTCATCACAGCAACAAGAACAATGATCAGAACCAATATTCCTCCAAGGACATATGCGGAGGATTTGATCAGTTTCAACTGCTCGACTTTGTCCGCGATAGCCTGGTATTCTTTCAATGAGTCCGCAGCCGCCTTGGCTCCGTTAAATGGAAGCAGTTCCACGGTGATATACTCCGGGGATACACCGACAGCAGTGGCAACAAGATTTTTCACATTCTCGCTGTAATCCGTGCCATTTGTTGATGCGTTGTCAATAATGACCGAGACACTTAATTTGCTGATATTCCCTTTTGCCTTAACAAGATGTTCCTTGATCGTATTGATTTCGTAAGTGATTTTTTCGGTGTTGTTTTCATAAACAGCATCGGCGGTTTCGGTCACCGGGTAGGTTTCCGCTTTCCCTGTATCGGTTGTGGCTTTGCCGGTCGCGCCGTTTTTAGTTACCTGGCGGATGGTATCAATCGTAGAGATGATTCCGGTTGTTGCATTTTCCATCGGTTCGAATTTGATTGTGTCGATGACGGACTCATCAAAATTCAAGGTCACCCCTACTTGTGCAAGGACTTTGTCAATTCCGAATATAGGCTGAAGAAGCGAAACGATCTGTTTTTTCAACCGATCACTGACTTCTTCTTCCATGCTGGACTGGCTGACTTCCGCTAATCCTGTCGAGGAGTCTTCTGAACTTAAAACATTCATGTTGCTGTCAATGATGGATACATTTTCTGCTGTCAATCCCGAAACGCTCTTTTGAATCAATTCGGCGATGGCTTTCACATTCCCGGCGGATAGTTCGCTTCCCGGTTTCAATGTGATGAGTGCCGCTGCAGTTGCCTCGCTATTTTGATTATCGATTACAAAAGAGCTTTCTTCCGGGATGAAAAGGGAAACTCTTGCGTCTGCAATACTCGCAAACGTTTTTATAGAGTTCTGCAAATCTTCCTGAAGCTGGTATTTGCGATAAATGGCTTTGTCTTCTTCTGTCACCCCGAACCCTGTTCCTTTTCCCAGGATATCAAGATTGGCGCTGCTTTTGGGATACCCTTCCGATGCAAGTTCCATGCGGATCAGGTCCACTTCACTCTCCGGTACGACAATAGTACCCGTTCCCTGTGCTTTTCCGTTGATATTCAGTTCTTTCATTTTTGCCAGAATATCTCCGGCATCTTTCGAAGACAGGTTGGTGTAAAGAACAGCGTAGGAAGTATGGTTCAACGTTAATACAAGAATTCCGGACCCAATAATGATTATTGCGGAAATGACAATGATTTTCGTTTTTTTGGATTTCGAAAGATCTTTCCAATATTTCCAGATCGATTTCACAATCGACATTATTCGGTTCGTTATGTTGTTTACGTTCATCCTCGATAACACCTTCTTCTTCTGTTTTCTGTTCTACTTTGCGGGATGACTAAATTTGCATCCGCATCATTTCCTGATAGGCATCCAGTACTTTGTTTCGAACCTGAAGGGTCATCTGAAGAGCGATATCCGCTTTCTCGGCAGCAATCACGACCGAGTGGATATCTTGTGCTTCTCCTGTCAGCAGGGTGTTTTCCTGCGCAGTGGATTGATTGGTAAGGGTATTGACTTGCTCCATGGCTTTGTTCATGATTTCTGTGAAATCCAGCGATGAGCCCGAGGACGAGGAGGAGGATGCGGAGGTCAGTAAGTCCAATGCTTTCGATCCACTGATTTCATTTGTGGACGATGACGTCGCGACTTGTGAGATTGCTTTAAATGCTTCAGTCAGAGCGGATGGATTGTTAATCGTAATTGCCATTATTCTTCTCCTTTATTTTGTCGATTTCTAGTCTTATTTTGTCGATTTCCAGTCTTTATTTGCCGATTTCCAGTGCCTTTAGAGCCATTCCTTTGGTTGCGTTCATTACTGTGATATTCGCTTCATAGGATCGGGAGGCGGAAATCATATCGACATATTCCTGAACCAGGTCCACATTTGGCATTTGAACATATCCCTCTGCATTTGCGTCTGCATTATCAGGATCGTAAACCAGTTCAAATGGTGTTGCATCGGCTTTTGTCTCAAGAACCCGGACCCCTTCTCCAACATTGCCTGCTGCTCCAGACTGTTGTAGATAGTCGTCGAAAGTTGCTGCTTTTTCGCCAAGAACCGTTGTCTTCCTTTGATATGGAGTGCCGTCCGCTGTCCGTGTGGTATCTGCGTTGGCCACATTCTGGGAAATGACATCCATTCGAAAACTCTGTGCGGTCAGCGCCGAAGTGCTGATATCCATTGCTTTAAAAAATCCCATTTCTATCTCCCTTCATTTAAAACTGTCTTTATTCGGGCCAGTTCTTTACTGACCGAATAGGATAGCGTATTATACAGGATTGAATTTTGTGCCAGTTCAGACATTTCAGAATCAAGATCCACGCTATTCCCGTTCAATTGAGACATGTCGCCGTCTTGAACAATGTTGGCCGTTATTGCTTGATCGGTTGGCATGGAAGAACCGGAGGAACCGAAAGAACCCGATACATTCTGCTTGAATTCCTGTATCAGGGCTCCGGATTGTGAAAGATTCGAATTGGAACCATCGGATCCATCGGTCGAAAAAAAAGAATCTGAATCTCCTTCTAGAATATCTCTAAAAACGGATTCAAATTCGACATGGGACGCTTTAAAATCGGCGGTGTCGTTGTTTGCAATATTATTCGCGATGACTTCATTCTTTTTCCATGCGGCATCCATCCCTTTTTCCAGTAAATTGGTCTGACTAAAAATTCCGTTCAGCATTTGACTTCCCTCCTCATGAATTTGTCATAAATCATTCTTCCGCATAACCGGAATTGCTCGTGACATCCCTATCCATGATGATTGCATCCATGCATTTGCATACTTTAACAAGCGCTATAATACAGCGCTTTAAGCGCAATAATACAGCACTTAAAACAATTTAAGCTAATACTCCGACACGCGCTTCGTGTCCCCTGGCTTGTTTCTCGAAAGTTGAAATTAGAATTTAAAAGAAAGTCCTCTTTCAATTGAATTCATCTATTCGGCAGCTGGCGATCATGGAATAATATTCTTTAGACCCTTTAGCATTGTGTCACAAACTTTCGTTTGCTTTACCTTTATCGAGATTCATTAACATTTGATAGTGCAATAATACACAGACTTTTTTGCTTTGTCAACAGTTATCTTTGTTTCCAAACAAAATTTTTATAATTTGCAATATTCATATTATACGAATATTTTTATTTGACTTTCAAACCATTTGCGTTGTGCATTTAATCGCCTTTTTTGTATATATATCCAAATTGTGCTCTTGCGCAATATACATTTTGTAGATTTTTAAATGCATTTTGCTAATATTTATGTATAATATTTGTATTAATTTACGGTTGGTACAATTTTGTTTCAATTATTATTAGTTGAAATACGGTCAGTTTTTCGCATTTATTATTTGTATAGCCAATATAATTTTACGAAAATTTTTTTTATTCAATTCGTCATTTTACCGTATATCATATCGAATTTACTTAGATATTTTGTCACAACAGGTATTTTGTAGTTCCATTCCCTGTTTTTTGCCATAAGTGACGTTTGTATAAAACTGCTTTCATGGAATGTTTCTATTGTTTGAGGAGTCGGATTCGATGAATTTTCTGTTATTCAATGAACGAATTATAGGATTCTGTTATTGTAATTTTAAGAAAATCGATGTTATTTTTCAAATCCATTGTATACGGACTGATCTTTTCTGTTCCATGCTGAATGATTCTTATTTTCGGGCGAAGGCAACAGTCCGAATAATTTTCCATGACAATTCCGATCATGCCATTGCTCAATTTGACAAGCGTGCCAACCGGGTAGGGTGCGATTTTATTTAAAAATGCTTTCACCGTTTTTTCTGAAAATTGGGTATTGCACCCGCCCATGACATATTCCGTCGCTTCAGACGGTGTTAATGCTTTTCGATAGGGACGATCGGATGTCAGCGCATCGAATACATCGGTCAGTGCAATGATTCCTCCCAGTTTTGATATTTCTTTTCCCGCCTTTTTATTCGGATACCCGAATCCGTCATAACGCTCATGATGATCCAGAACCGCCGTAGAGATGATTTCTGGAAACTCCAGGGTGTTGACCAGTTGTTCATACCCTTTTTCTGAATGGGTTTTCATGATGGTGAATTCCGAGTCGGTCAGTTTGCCCGGTTTATTCAGTATTTCTTTCGGGATGAATACCTTCCCCAGATCATGCATCACGGATGCCAGCCCCAATTGATACAGCAAATCTCTGTTTAGATTCATGAATGCGCCCAAAGACATGGACAGGACGCCTACATTCACGGAATGGGAAAACGTATAGTCGTCGAATATTTTTAAATCCATCATATTAACAAGAATATTTTTATCTTCCAGTATTTTGTCAAGCATTTCATTGACCAGAAAGGAGATGTTGGCCATGTCTTTTTGTTTGAGTCCCCGGCCTTGTTCCGCTTTTTGATAAAAGCTCTTGATTGAATTCACCGTCTTATGCCGAAGTGAATCATCAATGACTTCCACCAGTTCAATCCCGTTTGACAGCTCATCTTCAATATAAATGCCCATATAGCCGAGCTTTTTGATTTTATCAATATAGGAGCTTTCAATTTTAGCGCCATAGTTCAATAGTAGTTGTCCGCTTTGACCAATTACTTTTTTCCCGACAATCATACCTTCCTTTACCTGGCCTATATCAATAAATCTCATATGTCACCTTTGTTCTTCCATATTAGATATTTTTTATTTCCATATCAGATGTTTTTCTTCCCCTTAAGCGCAGATGATATAATCACAGATCCGTCAACGGAACAAAATTCCACGGTCCTTCCATAGTTCAATCCGGTATCTTCTGAAAGGATTCTGATGTTGTATCGATTGAGATGCTCCTTTACTGCCTGTACGTTCCGATCCCCGATCCGCATGCTTTTACTGCTTGTGTCATTTCCAAAAAGCTGCGCTCCGCCTGCTATTTTAGCCGTAAGACGATGTTTCGCCGCGCCCTGTCTCTGCATCCGATTGATTAATTCCTCGATCGCCGTATCGGCGAATTTCATCACATTCTGATCTCTTGGGCACATTCTTGAGTCCGGTAGAAGCACATGGGACATTCCGGCGATTCCGCGGATGGAATCATACAGACAAATCCCGACGCAGGAACCGAGGGCATAGGAAATCAGTGTATGGGGACGGGTCACAATCTGCATGTCGGAAATTCCTACAACAACTTTATCATTCATACATCACACCCAGCTTTTTCATAATATTGTCAAAGGATTCGGGTTGCGGCATAATGAGCAAATGGGAAGTGACTGTCGCGGTATCACTTTGAAAATCCTCTTTCACAAACATGACCTTGTCGCCCATTGTTCCAAAATACTGAGCGGGATAGCTCAGGATGGCGCCGGCCATGTCAATAGCTATTTCAGGCGTTGAAATCTTGATCTCCATATCCAGCATCATGGCCAGAGCGTTGGCATAGCCCCCGACAATGATATTCCCCATTTCCTGGAATACGGACAGATCCATATCGTCAATTTCTTCAAAGGACTGGATATGCTTGTTCAGCAGCACGCTCAGAAGAGTATGGCAGAATTGCTTGTCAAGGATGAACATAATCATGCCGTCGACATCGCCGTACATCCTCAGCAAAACGCCCGCCACCTCGTTTTCAGGTCCGCCGAGAATGGATGCCATCCCATTGATATCTAAAATTTCCAGGCATGGAACACTCATGGTAACCCGGTCCGACAGCATCTCCGCAAGTGCTGTAGCGGCATTTCCTGCACCGATATTGGTAATTTCTTTGAATGCGTCCAGCTGATATTGGTCTAGAGATGAAAACCAGTCTTGTTTCATAAAATCCCTCGTTTCATTTCTTCAATTGGATTAATAATGTATTTGGAAGTTAAAACACAGCCTAAAGCTTATACTCTATATATCGTTATTTTATTCAAAAAGTTTAGAGTTATTTCTTGGAATTTTCTATTGATCCTGTTTTCATATAGATATTTCATGAAATATCCCGTACGGAATAATCTCTTCCCAAATAAAAAGTCCTTCCATAAAATAAGGCCATTGAAACAAATTGGTTTCAATGGCTTTTCTCTACTGGATGGATTCCGTCTTCGCAAGGCGGCTTCATTATTTCCGGCTGTGTTTTGCCTGGGTCAATTTATAGATGATGAACGGCAGTAATCCGATGAGAAAAGACAGCCTCTTGTCCAGATACCAATTCACACTTCCGTTTGAACTGAACTGCATCGGGATTTTATCGGGCAGGACAGGAATCAGCAGAATCATGATGAGCATAGGGACAAGTAAGATAAGCAGGTCTTTTTTATTGATTTTCATGCTGGGTCTCCTATTTTTATTCCAATTCCGCTTGAACCGGTCTATTGCATTATTTTATCCCTTTCTTCGTTCTATTACAATCGTTTTATCAATAAAATCGATAATAATTCTAATGTTTATAAATCCGGCAAAGAAGCCGGGATTCGATTCAACAATCAGAAACCCGGCTTCACCCTATATCGAAAATAGAATTTTTGGAGGAGGAAAAATTCTATGTATTTTTCTTTTTTTTCTTATCTGCCAGAAACAAAAGATAATGTGTGCCGGCGATATACACACTCATGACCGGGATGAAAGAAAACGGGGAATTTTCCAATTCATCCAGTTTTAAAACGCTGGCTTCAGCTTCTGAATTTTGCGCAGTTCGCGTCTCGCCGGAAGAAGAGTCTGTTGATGTGCCGGATGTCTGTCCGGAGACCGTCTGGCTGGATGCATTGATAGATGCCCTGCTGCTTGATGCGGTTGTGCCTGATGTACCGGATGAAGCAGCGGATTGCACAGAGGCTTCGTATTGAACAGTGGCTGCCTGGGCTTTCTGGCGGCCTTTGCTGCATTGCGGGCTGAGAAGGGAGCATCTCTTATGGCACAGGGTGCATACCATCTTGCCCAGGAATTCTTCCAGGGTGACTGCATCGGACGGGGTGGTCTGGGTTGTGGCGTAAGTCGGAGTTTCAACGGTTGTCGCCGCAGCGGCTGCCAGGATTGTTGATTCGCTGCTCGTATATTTCGACGGAAGAAATGGTGTGACAATGGTTGCCCCGATTTGCTTGCTGATGGAGAATTTGATCCCGATCAGAACAAGTGCAGCGGCAAATAATCGGACGATCACCATGCGGGCTTTGTTTTCTTCTTTCATAGCAAACATTTTTTTAAAGGTGACCATCAGCCCTTTCCAATGAAATCCCAAATGAATGGAGATCAGAATCAGCGAGACATAAGAAGAAGAGAAATGAATGGAGGTCCATAAATCCAGATTATTATTGAAAGCGGACAGAAATGTAAACACAGACCGGGATATTGCGATTCCGGTGATTGTCGCCGTCGTGGCGCAAATCAGGATCGTCGCGTCCAGGATGTACAGGATCCGCGTTTTTGTTTTTATTCTCTTTACTTTCGGAAAAGAAAAGAGTTCTTTTGAAATGGAAGAAACCCAATTCCAGTTCAGGATTTGATGAAGCACGAACAGGCAGAAGATGCCGACGCCGAGCAGTTCATGGATGGTGATTCCTGTATTCGCCGTATTCATCAGGAGAAGCATGATGGTGGTCATTATGATGTCCAGTAGTATTTTCAACCCTTTTTTCATTTCAATGGACTCCGTTTCAATGATTTACTGTATAGTTGAATTGTAACGGATCAATGTGTTGGTGTTGTGAGAGCAGTGTGTTGGAGATGTGAAAAAAATAAATATTTTTTAGATATGTAAAATGGGTGCAATATGGGGACGGTTCTTATATTGCATAAACGGAATGCAATATGGGGACGGTTCTTATATTGCATAAACGGAATAAAATGAAATATAAGAACCGTCCCCATATTGCACCCATATTGCAACACAAGAAACTGGTCTGACCCCCAAAAAGTATACAAAAGAGGGACGGTTAAAGTATAATCTT
>CAZJXH010000130.1:0-10375 GCA_964549475.1 uncultured Oscillospiraceae bacterium | reverse complement strand
AATTCTTTTCTATTTCCCCTCACTTTCCTCTTGACAATTCATAGTTGGTCTCCTTCCTGTTTGGTTGCAAAAATTTCACTACTTCGCTGCAATATTGTCATTAACATCATTTTTGATTCACTCTTTATTACCAATGACGGCCACAAAAAGTCGTTATATTGAGCAGTAAACACGGAAACGAAAATCAAAGCAAGTATTGGAAGAGCCAGCGGTAAAACAATTTGAAAATATACGTATATATCATTTGCCCCATCAATTTTTGCAGCCTCAAATACAGATGCCGGCTGCTGCTCAAAGAATGTTCTGAACAAGAACAGCGCACCAACCTGACTGCTTGAAATAAGCGGAAGCCACATTGCAAAATATGTATCAATAATATTAAGCTTATACATCAGTGCGTATAATACCGGCATACCTACAATTGCGGGCATAAGCAAAACCGTTATGTAGATCATAAAAAAGAATTCCTTTGCCACAAATTGTTTGCGTGCAAAAATATATGCAATTACGGAACCAAGGAATACGACTGATAAACTCGCAACGAGTGCCACAAAAACGCTTCGAATCATACCGCTGCAAATCACATTAAAAGCAGTTGTATAATTACCCCACTCAATACCTGACGAAGGCAGCGAAAAGATGCTGACGACAATATCATAATTAGACTTAAAGCTATTTAATATCGTAATCAAAAGAGGCAGCATGCTGAAAACAACGGAGAAAATAATGATTATATCAACTATAACCTGTGTACTTACTTTATCTGTTATTTTGAGTCTTGATCGTTTATTTTCCATATCTTTCTCCCCTCATATTTAGTCCGACGAAGACTTGATTCTCAAATTCATGATTGTCGCAGCAAGCAGCAACAGCATCATCATCAGCGCCATGGCTGCAGAAGCGCCATAATTATTATCGCTAAGATAATTGTACATTATGTTGATCGGAATCTGTGTTCCCGCTGCACCTTGTGTAGTCATAAGCACCCTGCCTATATTCTGTACAGAACCAATAAATGTCATAATAAAAACATATTTAATCTGTCCCATAATTAAAGGCATGTCTATCTTCCTGATACGCCTGAACAATCCGCATCCACTAATTTCTGCTGCTTCGTAGTAATCCTTAGGAATATTGATAAGAGCGCCGTAAAATATGAGGTAAGAACCGACAAACGGAAATCCCATTAATATCAACGAGGGCATACTCCACATATAATCTCCAAGAAAAGCTATCGGAGAGCCACCTGAAAGCTTGATCAGATTGTTAATAACGCCATGCTCACCATATATACCGTTTTTCCATATTAATATTCCTGTTATCCCCGGTAAAATCCCCGGAATAAATAACAGCATTCTAGAAAGAGAAGAAAGCTTTTTGTTTCTCATAATGCAGAGGCACATTGCAAAAACGATTGGCGGACCCAAAGCAAATATGAGATCGAAAACCAGAAAAATCACCATGTTTTTCATGCTTTCTGTAAATCCGGGGCTGGAAAAAATCAAGCTAAAATTGCTCAATCCGGTAAAGATAACCGGATAACCCATTCTATAATCAAAGAATGCCATAACAAGTGAAGATATTGTCGGATAATAACAAAACAGGAACAGCAATATCAGTGATGGTAAAAACACGATATATATAAATTTTTGTTTCCAGATACTCTTTAATATGGTTTTCCCTTTTTTCGAAACAGATGAACGAAAACGGGAAGAACACACACAAACACCTAAAAACACAGCTGCAACAGCAAACGCAATTCCCACAATAAGATACGTCAAAGCAGCCTGATGATAAGTAATTTGCTTTTTCAATCCGTCTACATTGATATAATTCAGGTAATTATAACCTCCGGACTTATTTAACATAAATAAGCCACTTCCGTCTGAGGAAACTTCAAACGTACTAATATTAAATTCGCCGACAAAATCATACTTCTGCTGCATTGATGATGCATCGTATACTGATATGTTGTTAAACAAACTATATCCTACGAACAATTCGTTTGTGCTCGAAATAAACCGTATAAAACCAACATCCTGGGGAAACTTAACCAGATCCTTTTCTACCGCTAAAGTTTCTCCGTTAATTTTATACAAATTTTTATTTTTGCCTGCAATATAGAATTCATTGTTTTGCCTATCATAATCCGCATAAACAATTGCATTCTCTGTCCAAGCCTCTTCAAATTCGGCATTAAAAAACGTTTCAGTATTATTCGTAAACCTGCTCAAATCGATGTTTGACTTATACACATATCCGCGTTCACTGACTATGAAGATGTCGTTTTCGTGTACATATAAGCCATGAACCGCTACATTTGCCGCTTCAATTTTCTCTGAATCCTTATTATACAAATAGAATTTGCCGCTTCCCAGCTTAGTGAATTTCGAATCATATTTGAATATGTAGAAATCGGAATAATCCGATGTCATACCTATATAAAATACGCCATCCGACCAATCAGCCTTTACAAAAATACCGGGTAAAGTCATCTGCGAAATAACAGTTCCTTCGCTATTTATAAGATAGGCTTCTCTTGCCTCGTCAACGGCCAGCACGCCATCGGGCGTTTCTAAAATATGCTGTATTCGGTTTCCCTGCTTGCTCAAAACAACTTCAACAGCGGTTTCCCCGTTTGAAAATCGTTTAATTATTTTCCCGTCCTCTTCCCCTAAATAAATACAAGCATCTTGACTTGAGGTGAGTACAGATGTTATCTCCGTATCACTGCTTATAACCTTACTGTGCGATTTATTCATATTGAACGCAACAGAAAGTCCTATAAGTATAACCGAAGTTAAAAGCACAAATGCAAAAGCTGCTGCCAACCTTTTATACGGGTTAAATTTTAACACAATTTCACCTCTTAAACCTTGCTGTATTATACTGGGTTTCGAGCCGGGTATTTGTAACAATCCGGTTTATATCCGACCTGTGAGAAATAGGTCGCATACTCATTAGCAATCATAGTCTGCCAATCGTTTTGATACTTTGATACATCCTTGCTTTGGAAAAGATTGCGGATAAGCTGAGCATGGTTGGAAGTGACTGTTGCACGTCCTTCCACAGTCCAAAGCATTGCATGAGTATACGGATTCATATCGCAAAGACCGTTGAACTTAACATCATCAGAGTTGAAAATCTTTTCCCAGTCTTCCGAAAGCTTAAGCTGTTTTACAGTGCTTATACCCATCGGTGTAGCATTTCCGCTTTCCAACCCCTCATAATATGCTGACTGACCATATGGGGACATAAAGAATTTGATAAAATCCAAAGTAACCTCATTTTGATCCTTCCCATGATCCATAATAGAAAGGTATCCGCCGTTACCGCCTACATCTCGTACAAAATTGGTATGAACCTCCGTTCCTTCCATATACGGATAGTCGAAAATTCCTAATGTAAACTTTCTGTCGCCTGCATCCTTCATCATGTTGTTGAATCCAAGACCAAATCCAAGATAATCCAAAAGAATTACAGGAGAAGATTTGTCGTTTCTGTTCGCCACAAAGTCGGAACGTACATCGTCCAGAGATTTCGTGTTAAAAGTGGTTGGGAGATATTTTTTCATTTTAAGTAAATTGGACATGAATTCGCCATATTTTTTGCTCTTGGGGCCTACGAAATCTGCGCTTGACTCATCAAGTATTGTCCAATATTCCCTTGCCACATTTACTACATAATTGCTTGCCGCTTCGGGCTGAGGATCGTCCAAATTAAGCTTAAACGGATTAAGTAATTCGTTATAGCAATAATCCCCATCTACAGGCTGTATTTTCTGGAGCATGTCTCTGAAATACTGGTCTCCGTATACACGGAGCAGCCAGCAGAACTGAGAATATGTAATCGAATCATTATCCCCGGCTATTCCCAAAGGATTGGTGTAGCCGTTCTTATAAAGTGTCTCGCAAAATTCCATCATTTCATTAAAGGTAGTTGGTTTTTTTGCGCTGCCGTCGGCGTTTGTAATACCGGCTGCTTTAAATGCCTCTTCGTTAAAGAACCAAGCAGTATACAATGCCTCGGAATTCATTATATAGGTTATCTTTCGTCCGGTTGTATCAGATATATAGGCATTCTCGCCCAGAACAGTTTTCCAAATCTGATTTCCTGCATAGTTGTTCTTTTTGCTGATATCGCTATACATATCGTACGCATATCTGTCAATTGTGGCACCTATATAGTTTCCATGAAAAATATCCCATTCAGATTGACCTGACTGTATTTCCTGATTAACTAACTGACCGTATTCTTGCGCTGTCGCCGTAACCAGATTAACCCTGACTCTGGGCTGAAGCTTGTTATATTCTTTAACTACATTATTCCAACCCGGTAAAGTATCACCGAAAACGAGGTGTACATCTACAGTGCTGCTATACTTGGTCTCAGGCGCAATCGGGATATATTGCTCATCAAGTCCATAATCATTGAGTCCCAAATTCTCTGCACTTCCGCTCTCACTTCCGAAAGTGCCTGAACATGATGTAAAAGGAACTAATAATAAAACTACTGACAAAATAACAATTGTACATTTAGATATTAGCTTAACATTTTTCTGTTTAGAACTCTTCATCACATTCACCTCATCATAAGATTTATTTTTTTAGTTCGGTTATAGTAATTGCAGTTACACCAAAATCAACAAAAGAATAGCTGTCTCTGTATTCTTCGCTTTTCCCATCCTTCCATGTGCCTGTAAAAGTGAAGCAGGGTGGAGCCACGCCATAAGGCTCTGCAATATAATAGTGATGGGGACCGTAAAGATTTCTATTACCACTTACTGCCTCTACCGTTACAACAAATGGTTTACCATCAGAATGGACGGTACAAGTTTCATCAAATATTGATGAAACCAATTTTTCATCCCCTATAAAGAAGTTTAGGACTGCGAATCGTCCGCCAACCTTCAACTGATAATCTCCCTCTGGGCGGTCTACCGTAACATCATATCGCATTCTGCCGGAAAAGAAAGGATATCCGGCTTCAATAGAATCCTCTTTATAAATAGTCTTATCGATATAAAATCCGCCATCTGTCAGATTTGTGCGCTGTTCCCCTTTAATATAAGGAGCTTTTGAAAAAACGCCAAAATCTCCGTAAAGATAAATATTTTCAATTTCTGTATCAAAATACAAACAGTTTTTAAGTGATTCAGTTACGTTCTCATCGTAAAGAACATAATATACTTCCTCACGCTGACAATATTGTATCTTGTATATAAGCTCATTTTCACCCTGCTTTACGATATCCTTAATATCAGTCATCAAAAATTCGGGTGCTAATGGGCTTCCTTCTTTATATGAAAGTGTGTTGCCATTAAGCATACTTTCAACTATACTCATTTTTTCGTTTATAAGTTCAATATGAGAGGGCAGATACTGTAATTCAAAAGTGAATTTAAGCCACACTTCCCCTTGATAACGTGATAACAGCAATTCCTCTGTAATCAGCGGCAAAGGCTTCCCTTCTGAATAGATTTCACCGTCAAAAGATACAGCAGCGGTATCCAAATTGAAATAGTTGCCTGAATCACTGCTTTTCTTAAATGAAAGGCTGTCTTTCTCACCTTTTTCAGCCTTAAAAGCAATATCAGAATCATCCCATTCTAAAAACAAAAGCGCAGACTGCATTTTTTCCAAAGTCCATAATGCCTTGCCATCCTTAATTTCCGGAGCTTCTGCGGTTAAAAATTCCAAACTCAATATGCACGGATTTTTCATCCCGTCAGCCTTAATCTCAAGATCATAATCTTCCGTTTCAGAAGAATTGATGATATAGATAAACCGTCCGAATTCTCCGTCCCTTACCGTCGAATTGATGTCAGCAGTTTTGACATTTAATGAATAAGGCTCTTTCTCTGCTATTTTCTCTAATGTTGTTGTTGACTTTAGGAAGCTGAAATCATAGGACTCGCCTTCTAAATATTCAGGGAGCTTTCCGTATATACAAACCGGACCGCCCGCTGCCATAAATTCCTTCACAAGCATCAGTGTGCTTTTATCCATGTTGTACAGCGTAGGCAATACAAGTTTATGATATATTCTTTTTCCGATAACAAGAGCCCCGTCTTTTACGTAACCATTATCCCTCAAAAACCATTCATCAGCAAAATGATGTGCAATTTGATGAGACATTAGCGCCGATGTGACTTCTCTGAATGTAAAATCAAGCTCTGCAACACTTTCTGCGCAATCCTCCCGTTTAAAGGTTAAATATGCACTATGCATCGGATGCAGCAAAACTGTATCGGCATATTCAATGCTGTTAGCAATCAAGTAACCAAGACGTTCTTGATATTTATTATAAACCTTCAGCTCTTTAAACCATGGAGAATGCGGGGAGAATGCGGGTGGATAGTCCTTTTTCCTCATACCGTAAAACCGGTATTGATAAAGGTGCTGACAAATCATATTTACACCGTTAACATACTGGTCGTCAGACATCCATTTAAACTCCTTGAGGCTTGTGTCCCATCCGGAGCAGCCAAATGTTTCCGTCAGCACGAGATTTCGTCCAAGCTGTGCTGCCATAGATCCAACCTGCTTTGATGGTATCTCACTCTCATGTGCACGCCATAAGCGGTCAATGCAAGGGATATGGGTATACTCATAGAAAGGCATAGCCCCTCCACAACACCACATCTGTCCACTGATACTGTTTTCCTCGATTGTATGTCCTGTAAGCATACAATTATGGTCCGTACACCAATTGTATATTTTTTTGACGAAGTTATTAATATACAGCTGATGAAGCGAAAACCAATATTTATATCTGAATGCCTGACATCCCTCAAATTCATAAAACATCATTGGCAGCATATCAAAAACATCAATCCCTTGCTCATCTTTGAAAATATTCTCTAATTCAGGTGTAAACGGAGTATGATATCTAAAATACTGTGGTTCATCCGTGAAGAAGCCCTTAACAGTCTTTCCGAAATCATCCTTTAATCTCTTGTAGTATTCCTCGTGAGTCATTTTGATAAATTCATCCGTGACTTCAGGAATCAGTATATCAACATTTGACAGATTCTTATTAAGCCAAATATGTACATATTCTCTTCCCTCAACAGGCTCAAAAACACGGCTGAAATTATTGCCTTCCACGATATAATGAAAATTCGCCTCTTTCCATTCGTCTGTTCTGTCGGCAAGCAAAAATCTGGCAAGATATTCATCAATCTTTAGCAGCTCACCTCCTACAAAACCGCTGGGCCAACCGTTTTCATCATAAAACCAAGCTTGCATATTTCTTTTCTTTGCTTCTGCAACACATGCCTGTATACAATCGAACCATTTTTCCCCCAAATACTTTGCTTTCAAACCTCCGCGGGCATGCATGATAAATCCGCCCATTCCGTTATCATCCATGACTGCGATTTGACGTAGTAACTCATTTTTATCCAGCTCATCATTCCAGCTCCAAAACGGAATACTTTGGAACTGCCGGTTATTCTCCTTAAGAACATTTAATAATTGCAATTTGTCCACAACGCTGCTCTCCTATTTTAAATTGGGCATTGACGGATGACATGTTTCCAAAATTAATCTAACAATATTTTTCTTTCTTTTATGCTCCGCTTTACGACAATTTGATTATATGCAAAGCCGGACTGAGTTTCTATTGATTATTTGTTCTAATTCTGCTGTGTATTGACCTGTTGAATACAAGTAATACTATTATTTGAGTAAAAGGCAAATTTAAAAGGTTATATACGAATAATATAAAATGGATAAGCACATGATTTCGCCTTGGAATTAAGCTGAATATTAGCTCTAATGAGTAATTATCCAATATTTGGTTAATGTTTAATGCAACACAAATCACTTCTATGGTAAACTTAGCAAGTCAATATATAGCAAAATAACGCTTTATACAAACCAATAAAATGTTGTTTTTCATTTATAATATATGCATATTGACACGGTCTTTCAATATGATATAATGCTGATAGCCCTCATGAACCATCTTAATTTTGATTTTTACTATCCGCTATCTGGATACATTAATTAACAGAACTAAAAAATAAGCACAGCCTATAAAACAGCCGTAGTTAGCAGTTCAAGCTATGCTAATATGTAATGAAGGTCGTAAATAACATGAATATAGTCGCTTTAGAAGATTGCATGACTTCAGATGGATTTCCGTTCACTTCAAAAATCACCGATAATTTTGATGATAACATATTTCATTCTCATATGTTCTATGAAATGTTCTATATTATAGAAGGATCTATTTCTCATTCCTTAAACGGAGAAACAGAAATGTTAACCGCAGGAGATATGTTTTTTTTAGATCTTAATGATGTTCACACCTTTTTCAGAGAATCCGGAAACACCTGCAAACATCGGGATATTATCATACGTAAAGACTTTTTTGAGGATTGCCTGAGATTTATCGGAGAAAACTTTTGCAATGATTATAAGGAAAACAAATTGCCAAAATGTCTTAAAATCGATGATGATGATATAAAAAGGCTTGAGTCTCAAATTTTAAATGTAAACTTAACCTCTCATATCAATTCAAACTTTTTTTATCCCAGAATTCGAATGCTCTGTGTATCGCTATTAAATTATCTTTTGAATAAGCAAGAAAAGGAAGAGTCACGACTTTACCCTGTATGGATTGAGGAATTGCTAAGCCGTTTTCATATCAATCAGTACGCCTGTGAGGGACTCACATCCATTTTAGAACCGTTTCATTTTGATCAAGCATATATGTGCAGGGCATTCAAAAAATATGTTGGATGCACCATGACAGATTATTTGAATGATATCCGTATTCGGCACGCCATATATTTATTGCAATATTCAAATGAAACCGTTTCATCAATCGCATACACAATAGGATTTGCTTCCCCATCCTATTTTAACTCTATATTCAAAAAATGTTTTAACATGACGCCAAAAATGTTCCGGCGTCAACATCTGTATCAGATAGATAAGCAAAATAATAATTCCCGGAAAACTATCGACTGTGATTAATAATGGCTTGCTTTACGCATCATAGAAAGAATCAGAATATGGTTGAAGCATGTTAAAATCACAAAATCAAATGAAGACAAAAAGAATAGCAATTTTTATGATTTTATATTTTATGTGCCATTTAATTATAATATTTTGATTATTATTAATATATAAGTACATAATTTATAAATATGAAATAAATTATGTATCATCATAGGAGGGATGCCGAAATGCATCCTTGAGCACAAGCAGGCGAAAAGTTTACTAACCGTTCCCGATGTTCAAAGTAAAATCATCAATGGCTATATTTTTGATTTTTATTTCCATGCCACTTGGTTTCCGATGCATCCTTCTATCGCACCAAACGCTCCAAACGCATCGATGCCGCAACAAATCTGAAAATCGATTTATTACACTGAATATGGACTTTCGTGATTGTCACGATTTATATTTTCTATCCCCTATCTCTGCCTGCTTTTATTGATTTTATTCATCACATATCCAAGATATAGAGCAACCCCATACGATAAAACCATACCAAGAATAAATTGAAGAATATCGCCAAACAAGTTTCGAAAGTCTATTAAATGGCGCGGGAGATGCCGTATCAATTGGTTTTTCAAATGCATGGAACACTATCTCAAATATACAAATCGGACTTAAAGGTTTTTAAATAACAGCCATAAATATAAGGTTCATCCACCCATCAAAAATATGGTGAGCCATGATTTCCGCACCTCTTGGTGACAAGTGGGTGGAATCGCCCGGGTGATTGCTCAGCCAATCCCGCTGCCCGTAATGTTCGCTCTCTACCTGCAAATGCTCCATCCATTTTTGATGGATATCAATAACCGATAAATGAAATTCTTCCGCCACCTCTTTCACTCTTTCACTATAAGCATCCAAACAACTCCTGCTGGATTGCCCCGGATCGTTATACGATGGTGTCAATAATAAGATCGCCGTATCCGGATTGCGATGCTGTATTTCTTTTACCAGCATACGATAATGAATCTGATAAATCCGATCTGAAACATATTTATTGGGGTCCGACTCCAATGCATCATTAATACCCAGCATAATGGTAATCAAATCCGGCTGACAGCCATCTACTACCTGTCCCGTAAAATTTTCGACACGATTCATTACCCGCAACACAGTATCTCCCCCGACGCCGCTGCGCACAACGGTCAGTTTCTGTTTGCCATTACCCATCTGGACCGGGATTGAGTTGCCATAATTGTCTATCGGTTGGCCTTCCTTCTCTACGACCCCATCATAACGAACCACCCTTGCATGAGGAAAACGATTGGCCAGCAAGCGGGAAAAGTGGGCGCAATAGGTTTCTTCGGCCGTGCAATGATTAACCCCCCCATGGATACCGTCCCCTACCATGACAATCAAAA
>CAZJXH010000129.1:0-10465 GCA_964549475.1 uncultured Oscillospiraceae bacterium | reverse complement strand
CGATAGCTTCTGGTCCTGACCAGATAGGCCTGGAATTGGAAAGGGCAGGTCATCGGTCGAAGGGCGAAAACCTCGCTGTCTTTCTCGGGGTCCCCCATGATGAACATTCCCTCGCGGTAATGGTCCCAATGCCCGGAGATCTTATATAGGTCGCTCTTTGCCATGAAAGGGGTCTTGGTCCGCTGATATCCGCGGCGCTCTTCCTCGTCTTCCACAAAGCGCTGTAAAAGCTGCACCACTCTTGCGCCTTTCGGCAGCAGGATCGGGAGTCCCTGTCCGATCAGATCGCTTGTTGTGAAAAATTCCAGTTCTCTTCCGATCTTGTTATGATCGCGTTTCCTGGCCTCTTCCACAGCGGTGATGTATTCTTTGAGCTGTCCCTTGTCCGGAAAGCTTGTTCCGTAAATGCGCTGGAGCATCTTGTTTTTTTCGCTTCCACGCCAGTAGGCGCCCGCGGCGCTGGTCAGCTTGACCGCTTTCACCTCTCCTGTGTTATCCAGATGGGGGCCTGCGCACAAATCCACAAAATCACCTTGCTGATAAAAAGAGATCACCGCATCGGCCGGCAGGTCATGGATCAGTTCCACTTTATAGGGCTCTTCGTTTTTTGTCTCTAAATCGACCGCATCCTCGCGGGAAAGTTCGAATCGGGTAATCGGAAGTCTTTCATGGATGATTTTTTCCATTTCCTGCTCGATCAATTTGAGTTCATCCGGTGTAAAGGCTTTCTCTCTGTCAAAATCGTAATAGAATCCATTCTCGATGGAAGGGCCGATTCCGAGTCTGACATCGGGAAACAGGCGTTTCACGGCTTGCGCCAGAATATGCGAAGTCGTATGGCGATATTGATTCCGATCTTTCTCATTCGAAAAATCAATGATCTTCTTTTTATCGTCTGTCAACTTTCTGTCATCCATCCTCTTCTCCTTTTCGATTGCATTCTCCTCATTGTGTTTTGACATGTAAAAACCCTCTTTCAACTTATCAGTATGACATTTCCATCTGACATTATCAGCATATTATATACCAACAGACACCGGAATTCTACGAATTCAAATGAAACAAATCAATTTAATAAATTAATTTTCCACGCTTATTCGCACGGGCTCTTACGCATTTCCCAGTTCCGGATACAGCGGATACCGATCGTTCATTTTCTTGACTTTGGCTTTGATCAGATCTTTGGATGATTCAAAATTCTTCAATGCCAGATAAATGCATTCCGCGATTTCCTCCATGTCTTCCTCGTCCATCCCGCGTGTCGTCACAGCAGGAGTGCCCAGCCGGATTCCACTGGTGACAAAAGGAGACTGCTTGTCGAATGGAATACCGTTCTTATTGCAGGTGATATCCACTTCGTCCAATCGGATCTGCATTTCTTTGCCTGTCACTCCGGTCTCGCTCAGATCGACAAGCATCAGATGGTTGTCGGTGCCTCCTGTCAGAATTTTAAATCCCCGTTCGGTCAGTGCGCTTGAAAGCGCCTTTGCGTTTTTGAGCACTTGTTTTTGATATTGGGCGAATTGCGGTTCCAAGGCCTCTTTGAAAGACACCGCTTTTCCTGCGATGACGTGCATCAGAGGACCGCCTTGCTGTCCGGGGAAAATAGCGGAATCAATTATTTTCGCATATTTCTCTTTACAGAGGATCATTCCGCCTCTGGGACCACGGAGGGTCTTGTGAGTCGTGGTGGTCACAAAATCAGCATAGGGAACCGGGCTCGGATGGAGTCCTGTCGCAACAAGACCCGCGATATGCGCCATGTCGACAAAAAGATAGGCACCGACCTCATCTGAGATTTCTCTGAATTTGGCAAAATCAAGGATTCTTGGATAGGCGCTTGCGCCGGCAACGATGATTCTGGGCTTCGTTTCGATGGCGATCCGCCGGATCTCCTCATAATTTAAAACATACGTTTTCGGATCCACGCCGTAGGAAACCGCTTTATAAGTCTTCCCGGACACATTCTTCGCCATGCCGTGTGTCAGATGTCCGCCATGAGCCAGATCCATACCCAGAATCACATCTCCCGGTTCCAATACGGCGAAGTATACCGCGGTATTCGCCTGTGCGCCGGAATGGGGCTGCACATTGACATGCTCCGCTCCGAATAGCTGCTTGGCTCTGGAAATGGCCAGATTCTCTGCGATATCGACAAACTCGCATCCGCCGTACTACCGTTTCCCTGGATATCCTTCTGCATATTTATTGGTCAGTGGTGTGCCGACCGCTTCCAGAACCGCCGCGGAAACAAAATTCTCCGAAGCGATCAGTTCGATTTTGGAACGCTGTCTCCCGATTTCTTGAAAAACGGACTGATAAATTTCTGGATCTACCTCTTTCAAATGGCTGTAACTCATTTTGGCCTCCCTTAGATATTATTGCTTTCCTTAATCTGTCTTTATTCTGTCTTCATTTTGCTCTTCTCGTTTTTTGATTGTGCCGATGGAGCATGATCAACATTTTTTATATATTCCTATTTTATAGCATTATTTGATTTTGTAAAGTTCATCTGCTTCCGGCGGCAGCAATTCATGGATTTGCCCATTATTATCAATGAATTGACGGTTCTTTTCAACAATTTTCCCGATTTCTTTACAATTAATTTGGTTTTTAGAAAGCTCCTCGATGATTTTTTGTGGATTGTCCGTCACAATGATCATGCTTCCGCTTGATATCAGAGCATAAGGATTGAGGTTCATAAAAGAGCATATTTTCTGTGTTTCCGGCAGAATCGGAATGCTCGCCAGATCAATCAGGCAGCCAACTTTACTCGCTTCGGTGATCTCCCAGGCTGCGCCCAGAATTCCGCCTTCCGTCGCATCATGCATCGCATGGACATGCAGCTGTCCGCATAAGGCGCCTTCCTTTACCACGCTGATCTGCTGGATCAGATTCATCGCATTGGTCTGTTCTTCTTTTGTTAATACAGTGGACAACCGTTCTCTGAAATCCGCTGCCAGAATCGCCGTTCCTTCCAGTGCGATGTATTTTGTCATCAGGATGGAATCGCCCGCTTTCGCGCCGGCAGCGCTGATGGTCTCTTCTTTTTTTGAAAAGCCGAAAGCCGTTGTCATCAGAATAAAACGGTTCACGGCATCGGACACTTCCGTATGGCCTCCGACAATGTCGATTCCCACTTCTTTCGCTGCCTCGGAAGCCTGTTCGATCACATGGATCAGTTCTTCTTTTGTCGCGCTCGACGGAGCGATGACAACCAGCATGATCGCTGTCGGTTTTATTCCCGCACAGGCGATATCATTACAGGAGACATGGATTGCAATTCGTCCGACATCGCTGGAAGCGCCGGTGATCGGGTCGCTGGAAACAACCATGACCCCTTCCTGGCTATGAATGATCGCGCAGTCCAGTCCGATCGCCGGACCTTTTGAAATATCCGTCGAACAGATCGGCAGTCTGTCCAGAACAATTTTTTTTAATTCTTCATTGGTTAATTTTCCAGTTTTCATTCTGATGACTCCTCTATAAAAAAACAATCTCCGGGATGACTGCATCAGCAAATCCAGCAGCCGCTGCTAATAATTGATGATCATGTTCTCTATAAATCAACAATCTCGATCTGGCTTAGTCCGCGTGCGACCAGTTCCTCAATGTCCAGGTCTTTTTCACATCGCTCTGCAAGTTCCAGAGATGGATGGGTTTTGGGATGTTTGGCCACAAAAACCGTACAGCAATCCTCGAAAGGAAGGATCGATGTCTCAAATGTGCCAATCTGGCGGGCAATAACCACGGTATCCTCTTTGTCCATCCCGATCAATGGCCGGAATACCGGCATAGCGACAACGGAATTGGTACAATAGATGGCTTCCAGGGTCTGGCTTGCGACCTGTCCCAGACTCTCCCCGGTGATCAACGCCATGGCTCCGGATTTTTTTGCGATCTCTTCCGCAATGCGCATCATGATACGTCTCATTGTTATAGTAATCATTTCAACAGGACTATTGTCTCGTAATTCCACTTGGATCGAAGTGAAATCAACAATATGCAGCCGAAGCCTGCCGGTATAAAGCGTCAGTAAGCCGGCCAGTTCAATGACTTTCTCTTTCGCCCTGTCGCTTGTATATGGATAGGAATGGAAATAAACTGCTTCCAGTTCCAATCCGCGGCTTGCCATCATGAATCCGGCGACGGGACTGTCGATTCCTCCGGATAAAAGAAGCAGGCCCTTCCCCGCAGTGCCGACCGGAAGGCCCCGATATCCCATCGTCTTGCCGCTGTAGATGTAGATGTGCTCACGCACTTCGACTTGAAACACCAGGTCCGGCTGTTTTACCTGTACTGTAAGAAAAGGAAATTCCTCCAGTAGAAAGCCGCCCACTTCGGTACAGATTTCCGGCGAATTGAGCGGAAAACGTTTTTCGGCCCTTCGTGTCTCTACTTTAAATGTTTGAACCGGTTTCTTATCAAGGATGCTTTGGACATACAATTTTGAAAAATAGCAGATATCGTCGATATCTCCGTCAAAGCGCCATGCGATGCTTGCTGAAACAACGCCGAACACTTTCACAACGAGCAATATCGCCTCTTCCAGATCAATCGATTCGTCCAGGGCTTCAATCCAGATACGGGATTGACTCTGGGTGATTTCAAATTCTCCGATTTTTCTCAAACGTCTTTTTAAATTGGTAATCAGTTTTGCTTCGAATTTGTTCCGATTGAGTCCTTTCAAGGCGATTTCACCGATTCGGGCAAGAATGAGTTTCTTATATGCTGTGTTTTGATTGTTTTTCAATTCAATATCTATCCCCCGATTTTATTTTTATGTGGATGAAGAAACAAGATGGCTTCTTCGATTATTTTCGCTGCTTGAATCATTTCATCGGTTGAATTGAAACGGTCAAAACTGATTCGGATGGAACTTTCGGCGATTTGAGGTTCGATGCCCATGGCAAGCAGAATAGGACTTACACGCTGCTTTTTCGAGGAACAGGCGGATTGCGTCGATACATAGACCCCCATGGATTCCAGTGTGTGGAGCAAGGTCTCTCCTTTTATCCCTGGAAAGGAAAGGCTGAGAATGTAAGGGCTGCCGTTCGTCGGAGAAATGCGCTGAAAACAAATGCCGGCCTTCTTCATTTCTGTCAGAAGAAGCCCGCCCAGATCCGACACTTTCTCATAATTGGAGTCAATATCCGCATAGGCGTCTTTCGCCGCAGCCACCAGGCCTTTGATCGATGGCAGATTTTCCGTTCCGCTTCGCAGATTCGTCTGCTGGCCGCCGCCATGGATCAGTGGAGCGATTTTTGCTGTTTTTCGGTGGTAAAGAAGGCCGATTCCTTTCGGTCCGTGGATTTTATGGGCTGAGATGGAAGCATATTCCACACCAAGCTTCCCGATCCGGTCCTTCTGTTTTCCGAAAGACTGGACGCAATCCAGATGGATCATGGCTTTCGGGCAGTATTGATCCCTTATTCTTATCAATCGGCCGACATCAAGAACCGCTCCTGTTTCATTATTCACATGAATAAATGATAGGAGCGACGTTTCCGGCTTTATTCTATTTTGCAATGGATCAAGATCGATGGTTCCGTCAGGATTCAATGGAAGGTAATCCACTTCGACACCCTTGTTTTGAAGATAACGGCATGTTTCGGATGTTGCTTTGTGTTCTCCCATGCTGGTGATCATATGTCTGCCAGCTCTTGGATAGGCATCCCAGAATCCTTTCAATACCATATTGGTCGATTCGGTTCCACAGGATGTGAACACAATCTCCTGGGGATCGCAGGCAAGGACTCCGGCGAGTTCTTTCCTGCATTCATGAATCTGTTTTTCTGCCAGATGGCCCAGCTGGTGGATGGAAGCCGGGTTTCCCCATTCCTGGCGCATGGATTGGTCCATGATCCGGCATACTTCTTCCAGTGGCTTTGTTGTCGAGCTATTATCTAGATAGATCATTCATTCCTCACACAATCCTCACATGAAAATTATATTTGCAGCTGGCAGATATCGGATCGAAGGGAGGCCAGAACCACTTCACAGACATTTTCGCTTTTGGAGACAAGACGGGAACGAGCGACCAGAACCGGTGTGCCTCTCGAAATCTCCAATGCCCTCGCCTCGATGGTATTTGAGGGCTGGACATAGATTTTGCAGGTGCTTTTCACCGGCAGATAGGCATATTTATTTGCGGTGATATCCACCATCGGTTTCTCGTTCCGGATGTCGTTCATCAAGCCGGGAAAGAGCACAACCGGGATATAGGATTCGATGTATGCATAAACGCTGGACTTATTGCTTAGAATTTTCCGTATGCGAACATAGCCGTCCTGTTTTAACGAAGGCTGATCAAACAAGGCTTCTACTTCCGGATCTATATTCTTGATCACCTCATAGGACTCCATCTCATTCTTATTATATTTCTGGGAATTCAAAAAAGAAAAGGTGATTCCGCTGAAATTCTTCATTTCGAAGTGTTCGAATGTGGAGGAGACAAACGTTCCCTTCCCCTTGATAATCTGGAGCTGGCCTTCCGCGACCAG
Organism: uncultured Oscillospiraceae bacterium; assembly: GCA_964549475.1. Classification (GTDB taxonomy): domain Bacteria; phylum Bacillota; class Clostridia; order Saccharofermentanales; family UBA5734; genus JBBQKF01. Next base: position 3,962 of record CAZJXH010000129.1, on the reverse strand, counting down.
TTCGGAAATCGCCTGACGGACCGTGGGTCTTGACAATCCAAGTTCCTCGCATAAGACCATTTCGGATGAAATCCTGCTGCCTGGCGCATAAACGTTGTTTTCAATGTTTTCGAGGATCAGTTCTTTCAGTTGATAATAAAGTGGTACGCTGCTGTGTTTATCTAATTTCATACAAATCCTTTATATGATATAGCGGATTGCTATACCATATGTTCCTTTCCGATATTCGTCACCCTTTGGTATTTTCGAGTGATTCTATCTAATGTAATGACATCTTAATATAATCATATCACTATTTTTTGAAAAAGGAATAGTCCCGATAAAATCAGAAAATGAAATCCACTTCTTGCGCTTCGGTCCATTCATTCCCGTTCTATTCGTAAACGAATTCCATGGACCGGTCCCGGATGATGACGCGGTTCCCTTTTTTATCATTGGCTTCGACATGCCCGATGATTCTCGCTCCGACATGAAAGGATTCTGCTGTTGAAATAATCTGATCGGCAAGCGTATGGTCGCAATAAATCTCCAGCCGGTGTCCCATGTTGAAAATCTGGTACATTTCATTCTGTGGAACTTCGCCGGATTCATAAATCGCTTCGAATATCGCAGGCCATTCAAAAAGGCTGTCCTTGACATAACAGAGGTCCTCTCCGAAATCCCGGCATTTCACCTGCCCTCCGCCAGTACAGTGAATCATCCCATGGATCTGTTTTTTATCAATTATTTCGAAAATTCGCTTCATAATGGGCAAGAAGGTTCTCGTCGGAGACAAGATCGCCTCTCCAATCGTCAATCCGCTTCCTGGCAAAGGATCGGAAAGGAGGAATTTCCCGCAATATATTTTCTCTTCCGGGATGGTCTCGGACACCGATTCCGGATACTTCGAAAGATAGGATTTGTGTAAAAGCATGTGCCTTGCGGCGGTAAGGCCGTTCGATCCGATACCGGAATTTTCTTTGTTTTCATAGGAGGCTTTCCCGGAAGAAGCAAGTCCGACAATGACATCTCCTGGCTTGATATTCGCCGTATTGATGACATCTTCACATTTCATCCGGACAACCGCAGTGGAATCCACAATCACGGTCTTAACCAGATCGCCTACATCAGCAGTCTCACCGCCGGTCATGATCACCCGGACACCGGATTCCTCCAGCATCGCAATGGCGTCACTATATCCCCCGATAATGGCGGCGATGGCCTTGCCGTCCACTCTATGCGCATTTCTCCCGATTGTATTGGATAGATAAAAATCACTTTCCGCACCGATGCAAAGCAGATCATCTGTGTTCATCACCAGCGAATCCTGTGCGATTCCTTTATACCATGCCAGATCCCCCGTCTCCCTGTTCATCATATACGCCACAGAAGCCTTTGTACCGGCACCGTCCGCATGGACTGCGATGCAATAGGAGCGATCTCCTGCGATATCCGGAATGACTTTGCAGAATGATCCCGGGAAAAGGCCTTTCGACTGGGTGGATACTGCTTTCTTTACATCATCTTTTGTGGGTGAGACACCACGGGATAAATAAGATTGTGCTGACATAAATTCCTCCAAAATAAAATTGTTTTCTGAGTAAGCCTGTAAGCCGGGTCCTGTATGAAACAATCATCTATCTAGGCGTATTGTTTCCAATACGCTCAAGCCACCTCCCCAGGACGGACGGGTCATCCTATATGTCCTTCCACGGTGTTGCTCCAGGTGGGGTTTACATAGCCGGAATGTCACCAAACCGCTGGTGAGCTCTTACCTCGCCTTTCCATCCTTGCCGGCCGTTTCCGGTCGGCGGTATCTCTCTGTTGCACTGTCCTTGAAGTCGCCTTCACTGGGAGTTACCCAGCACCCTGCCCTATGGAGCCCGGACTTTCCTCATGTGACTTCTTTCGAATGTCACCCGCGATTGTCTGGCTTACTCAGAAAACGGCTTTATTATATACTAAATCGAGCCGGAATTCTATTAATTCCGGAAAATCGGTGAACTTGAATTCAGCTGAATCTATTCAATCATTCTATTCTGTGAAGAAAAACATACATTGAACCGGATTTCGGACCATTCATTCAAACGTTCCGCCAGCATTGGCAGGATGACACGCTCTGTCGCATCATGCCCGGCCGCAATGGCTGCAACGCCGGATCGTTCAAAAAAGACCATATCCCTGTGTTTGATTTCTCCGCTCAGAACCACATCGATATCATTGTCCAGTACGTCCGTGTTCCACAAAGAATCATACGATCCGCCGACAATCAATATTTTCCCGACCGGACGGTCCTGGTCAAAATTGATGTGGCAGCCGGATGTTTGAAGCAGACGCTGCACCTGATGATAAAAATCAAACAAATGGGTCTCCTTTTTTGGCATTCCGATCCGGCCGGTTCCCGGCACAATGCTCTTTTGAAAATCAAAAGGATTTTCCTTCGGCAGAAACGTAGCAGTCACATGGAGATCCAGTTTTTCGCTCAAGGCGTCGTTCACCCCGCCGATGCAGGCATCCAGATTCGTATGGGCGGCATAAATGGCGATATCCGCCTGGATGAACTTGCGAAGCAGTTTGTAATAAGGATCTGAAAAATCCATTTTTTTAAATGCTTCGAATAGGAAAGGATGGTGGCTGATACAAACCTGCGCGTCCTTTTCGATACACATCTGATAAGCTTTTTCGGTGATGTCGAGGCAAAGGACCGCGTTTCGAACCGCCTGCTCCCGGTCTCCGACTAAAAGGCCCACGTTGTCCCAGGTTTCCGCAAGCGATTCGGGAGCGTAGCTCTCCATTTTTTTAATCAGCTCATTCAATTTGATCATGTCGTACCGTTCCTTTCTTCCAATTGAATTTAAAGGGTTATCTCTTTCAATTGGTCCAGTATTTCCTTCAGCGATGGGTCCCCCAGGACCTGTTTTTGCATTTTGCTGATCCGATGTTTTAGATATTCCGCAAAAAAAGAGGGTCTTTCTGCCAGAATGCATGGGCCGATCTCCAATTCCAGCGGGGTCAGCTCATATTGGATCCCGGTATACACAGCAAGCATGCCTATATAATACCGGTTCTGCTCTTTTGCAATCTCTTCCTTTCGAATGGCATATCCCGCTTCTGCTAAAAAGCCTCGCAATTCCCGGTGGGATTTCTGGGGTTGAAGAATGATGGCGTTAGCAAAAATCGGACCTTTCGATAAAATGGATTGGATTTCATAGCCGCCCATTCCGGCGATCACCACACAGTCCTGCGGAGTCGTTTGGATCATGTCCAGCCCGTCTCCTACCGCCACCTTGATCCGGTCCTCCATCTGGTACCGGTCGATATTCCGTTTGGCGGCCATGGCCGGCCCTGCGTGGATATCCGATGCAATCGCCAGAGTACATCGATCTTTGGCGATAAGATAAATCGGAACAAACGCGTGGTCGGTTCCGATATCGATGATTCGTTCACAAAATGGCACCATTTCTGCAACCATCCGCAGTCTTGGGGATAATTTCGGAATCTGTAGAGAATAATCTTTTATCATGAATTACAATATTCCTTTGTTATCATTTGATTCTGTTCTCTTTCGGCAAGGCAAAGTTTATGCGGTCAATCTAAAAAATCTTTCAATTTCTTGCTTCTGCTGGGGTGTCTCATCTTCCGGAGCGCTTTGGCTTCAATCTGACGGATCCGTTCCCGGGTGACATTGAATTCTCTTCCCACTTCCTCAAGAGTTCTCGCTCTTCCGTCATCCAGTCCGAATCGAAGCCGCAGCACTTTCTCTTCTCTCGGAGTCAGTCCTTTCAGGACTTCGAAAAGCTGCTCTTTCAGCAGAGTGAATGCCGCCTGGTCGGCTGGAGAGGGAGCGTCGTCATCCGGAATAAAGTCGCCCAGATGGCTGTCTTCTTCTTCCCCGATCGGTTTCTCCAGGGATACCGGCTCCTGGGATATTTTCATGATTTCACGGACTTTTTCGACACTCATTCCCATTTCGAGTGCCAGCT
>CAZJXH010000128.1:0-10473 GCA_964549475.1 uncultured Oscillospiraceae bacterium | reverse complement strand
TTAGCCCGTCAGTTACGCGCGACTGAGCACGACGTATTCCGGGCCGTCGCGGCGGCATTGAGGGGATACGAAACGGAGCTATCCTACGGAGATTCCCCCGCCATGGATAATCCGGATAAAGCACAAAAAATATGCGGGATCGAGGAAATGGCAAAAGAGCTTTCCATCCCGCAGGCGGATTTTACCACACCGATTCATCGTGATTTTCCGCAAGGCATTCTGGCCCGTCAATTCCAGCTTGTCAAAGCCGTCGAAGACACCGATGGTATCGTCAGCATCTGCAAATTCAAAACCCATGCCTTAACCCGCTTTACCGGCGCAATGAAGAACCAGTTCGGCCTGATTCCCGGAATGCTGAAGGTGAAAGACCATGTCCGGTTCCCGACAGAAGAGACGTTCACCCTGATGATCGCGGATTTGAACAATTGTGTCCGGCCAAGACTTTTTGTCATGGACGCGATCGTCGGCATGGAGGGAAACGGCCCTGCGAACGGGACTCCCCGCGCGATTGGCCTGTTGATTGTTTCTGACGATCCGGTCGCACTCGACAGTGTCTGTGTGGGGATCATGGGGCTTGACTACAGGTCGGTTCTGATGGTCAAAACCGGTGAATCGAGCGGAGTCGGCATCGCGAACCCTGCCAAGATCGATTTCTGCCTGATCGGGAAGGTGGATGGAACGCAGTCAGTTCGATGGGACAAGGCGAGCAAGATGATTCCTTTGCTGAAGATTCCGGATTTTGACAATGCAGTCAGGTCTGTCTCCTCAATTTCATTTCTCAATACGTTTCTGGCGCCCATTGCAAAAAAAACAATCCTGGACCACCCGGCAATCATTCAGGACAAATGCACGAAATGCCGGTATTGTGTCCGTGTCTGCCCGGTTGACCCGAAAGCGATCGAATTCTCAGAAGAAAAACAAAAAATCGTCTATCACTATGAACGCTGCATCCGGTGTTTCTGCTGCCAGGAACTGTGTCCGCATGCCGCGATTGAAGTGAAGAAAGCACCATTGTCTTTTTTATTGAAAGGAAGATGAATATGGACCTTTTTCCTAGACTGATTCGTGAAAATCAAGAAAAGAACCTTTCCCCTTTTGCGATCCAAAGCAAGGATTCGCGCGGAAGGCTGGTCGCGGCGGAAAAATGCATGGTTCGCACGGAATTCGAACGGGATACCGGGAAAATCCTGTACTCGATGGAGTTCCGCAGGCTCCGGCATAAGACGCAGGTGTTTTTCAATCCGCAGAACGATCACATCTGCACCCGGATGGAGCATGTGCTTTATGTAAACTACATTTCCAATACGATCGCTCGCTCGCTGAACCTCAACCCGGATCTGGTGAATGCCATATCGCTGGGACACGACATCGGGCATTCGCCATTCGGGCACAGCGGCGAACGCATGCTGAACCAATGCATCAAAACCGTTGATCCCAGCCTTGTTTTCCAGCATGAGCTTCACAGCCTGCGTGTGGCGGACCGTCTTGCGGTCAAGAGGGACCATCCGGGACAGCATGGCTTTAATCTGACATTCGAGGTCCGGGACGGGATTGTCTGCCATTGCGGGGAAACCTACAACGAGACCCTTCTGATGCCGGATCGGACGAAAGACACCGATTCGCTGTATGCAGGCGGCGCAGGAAACCGCATGCCGGCCACTTTGGAAGGCTGTGTCGTGCGAATCGCGGATAAAATCGCCTATGTCGGCCGGGATATTGAAGATGCGATCCGTGCGGGAATCATGGAGTTCGAGGATGTGCCGGTCGAGATCAAGTCAGAACTGGGAAAAACCAACGGGGAAATCATCAATTCCCTGGTGATGGACATTATCTTAAATAGTATCGGCACGGACCAGATCATGCTGAGCAAAGAAAAGGGAATGGCCATGCAGAATCTTTTACAGGAGAATGTGGATAAGATTTATAAATCCGAAAAGATCAAAGCATATGAGAAGATGGCGCAGAATATCGTGGAAGGCCTTTTCAACGCATTGGTCGCTGCGGTGGAGGATCCGGAGAAATTGCGTTCCAGCGAGATCAAGGTCTTCAAGAGCCTTTACAATTTCATTATCGAGAGAGATTATGGCGATAACGAACGCAATGCGCAGAAAGTGGTTGATTTCATCGCGGGAATGACCGATTCCTACGCACAGAAATGCTATGAGGAGATCTACTGGTTCTAGCGGGGAAAGCCGCATGACAGCAAGGGCAATGCTGTCAGACCCCCGCAGGGTCGCGCCATGATGGATGATCAATGATTTTCCGGCATTGCCGGAAATGAGAACGGGTTCAATGAGGGAGGGTTCAAAATGAAAAACGGTTTTTTCGCCATGGTTTCCAGAATGCGGTACATCAACCGCTGGGCATTGATGCGCAACACCCGGACGGAGAACATCGAGGAACACAGCCTGCAGGTGGCCATTGTCGCCCATGCGGTCGCCGTGATCCGGAAAGAGATTTTTCCGAATGACAAGGAGGGGAACCCCAGGATTCCAATCGATCCCAACCTTGTTGCAACCCTTGCGATTTATCACGATACCGATGAGATCCTTACCGGGGACATGCCGACTCCGGTCAAATATTTCAACCCTGCCATTCGGCAGGCGTACAAGGATGTGGAGAAAGAAGCGGTCCGGAAACTTTTACGGATGCTTCCGGAAGAGCTGACTCCCTCCTATCAGGCCATCCTGACACCTGACAGAGAAGATCCGGCGATTGCCCAGGCGATGCGGATTGTGAAGTCCGCCGACCGGATTTCAGCATTGATCAAATGCATCGAGGAAGCGAAAGCCGGAAACAAAGAGTTTGTCTCTGCGGAAAAAACCATCCGGCAGACCATTCTTCAAACGATTGAAGAGAATGACCTGCCCGAGGTGGATTATTTCATGAAAAAATTCATTCCGGCCTTCTCCAACAATCTGGATGAGCTGGAAGAAGTGGAATAGGCGAAATTCGGATTTAAGAGTAGAGCTCGATGAAATAAGAAATACAGAAAATATATTTTATTTCATATATTGACATATAAATGAAATAAGAATGATAAATTAACGATGTTATTTCATAAATAGTTGAATTAATGAAATAATAAGAGTATAATAACCTTGTTATTTCAAAAAAGGAGAAATCCTAATGCAAAATCGGGCAGGATTATACAAAACAAACCTAAGCGGAGAACTGGCATACCAATCTTTTTTACCGAAGCCATTGCCGCCTGATCCAAAACTGGAGCTTGATGAATCAACGATTGTCACTTTGGTTAAGGCGAATCGTTCCTTATCAAAATTGAATGGAATATCGACAAGAATACCCAGCATCCCCCTTTTTGTTTCGATGTATGTCCGGAAAGAAGCGCTGTTATCCTCGCAAATTGAAGGAACACAGGCAACGCTTGACGATATTCTGGATCCTGATATTGATCAGAACACGAACCAGAATGTAGCGGATGTCATCAATTATATCAAAGCAGTTTTTTATGCAGAAAAACGACTTGAAACACTGCCTCTTTGCAATCGCCTCTTACAGGAAATCCACGATGTCTTAATGAAAGATGCAAGGGGAGGCGAAAAATATCCCGGAGAGTTCCGGAAAAGTCAGAACTGGATCGGGCCTGGCGGAAGTACGCTAAAAACAGCAAAGTATATCCCGCCTAATGTCAAGGATATGCAAGATGCCATGACGGATCTTGAAAAATTTATTCATACGGAGGATAATATCGACGCATTGATAAAGATTGCGTTGATCCATTATCAATTTGAGACAATTCATCCCTTTTTGGATGGAAATGGAAGAATTGGCAGGTTAATGATCAATCTGTATTTAAAAGAGTATGATATGCTGCAATATCCAACCCTCTATATCTCCTTTTTTCTTAAAAGAAACCGTATTGAGTACTATGACCGCTTGACTGAGGTAAGGGAGAAAGGCAATTATGAGCAGTGGATCCGATTTTTCTTGCAGGCGATCGACGAATCGGCACAGGATGCTGTGAAAACCATCGATCTGCTTGTTGCGCTGCATGACCGGAATATTGCGAAAATCGGAACGCTTGGCACGTTTTCAAAGACCACTTGGAAAGTTTTTAATTATATTGAAAAAAGTCCGATCATTGATATTAATAAAACGGGGACCGAGCTTGGAATCACCTTCAATACGGTAGCAAAAGCAGTAAACAATCTAGTTTCGCTTGGAATTCTGGAAAAAAACGGAAACGCACGGCGCAGCCGCCGTTTTGTGTATGAAGAATATTTACGAATTCTTCGTAAGGATACAGAATAATCCAGTGTCTCATCAAAATTGCACAAGAACCGTCCCCATGTTCTCTATGTTCCACTCCAGCCTCCCGGATCGCGCCACGGACTATTTCCTGTTCAGATACTCGATTGCAGACAGTCCCGCGGTTGCGCCTTCGCCTACAGCCACGCTTACCTGCAGAATACCGCCGGTGCAATCGCCTGCCGCGAAAAGGCCTGGAATGTTGGTGCCTTGTTTCTTGTCAACAATGATGGTCCTGCCATTGTTCTCAATTCCCATCTTATAGGCCAGATCCAGAGCGGAAGCGGTTCCCTCGGCGATGAACAGGCCGTCGATCAAAGAGGTGCTGTCATCGTCGAAAATAATCCTCTCGATTTTTTCTGTGCCGTCAATGGTCTTGATTTTCCGCTGGTCGATCGCAATGTTCGGGTCAAACAGTGCAGGGCTTGTTGTCATTCCTTTATAATCCCGTCCGTTTGTGAACAGCGTGATGTTTTTCGTGAAAGGGAGCAGTTCGGTTGCTTCTTTGTACGCAAAATCACTGTTTCCAACCACTCCGACTGTTTTCCCGCGATAGAAAAATCCATCACAGGTCGTGCAGTAACTGACACCGCGGCCTTCGAAGGAAGCCAGGTTTTTAATGTTCGCCTTATTGCGGGGCATGCCGGTTGCGATAATCACTACTTTCGATGCAAAAGAAGAAGTCGTCGTGGCAACTGTGAAATCCTCGATTTTCTCGACGCCGACCACTTCGGAATCCTCGAAGGCGACACCGAAGCGCTTTGCCTGATTGATCCCGGCAGTCAGAAGGTCTATGGCGCTGACCGGGTTTTCGAATCCGTAATAGTTTTCGATTGCGTCTGTCTTTGAAAGCCATCCGGAATCCTTGGCGATAACCAGGACTTTTTTGTTCGCACGGGCTCCATAAATCGCGGCGGAAATTCCGGCCGGCCCTTTTCCGATGATAATAATGTCATAAACAGTCGTTTTAGCTTCTTCCACCATTTTTGTCTCCTCTTCTCTTCTCTTCTCTTCTCTGCTTTTTAAAATTTGGAAGGAATCCACCTTCTGGCAATCATTAAAATGAATGAATCATTAAAGAATTAATAAATGGCATCCCAGGTTGGTTTCATTTCGTAGTATAATACTAATCATAAACAATATCGGTATCAAAAGCAACGGGGGATAAGGAACATGTGTAAAAATGACTATCCGGACATCGTAAAAAATAATCAGCCAGCCATCGAAAAATGGAAAGAGTGGAGTGTGTCCGAAATCGTGTCGGACCTGACGGGGAAGACTTTCCTATGCCCGCAATGCGGCAAAGTCCATGCCATGACAACCCAGAAGCTTCAATTCGAAGAGGGGTTGACCGACCGGATGGGCGACGCGGTGGAAAGCCTGGGGCTTTCGGGCAGATGTCTTGTCATATTTGACAAAAATACCTGGCGGGTCGCCGGAGAGAGACTGATAAAAGCCTTGGAGAGATTCCACCCGGAATACTATGTCTTTCAAAGAGAAGACTTTCACGCCGATTCCCAGGCCATCGGCAGAGTCCTCATCGCCATGACCAACCAGCCGGATTTCCTTGTTTCATGCGGAACAGGATGTATCACGGATACCGTCCGGTATTCAGCATATATGACAAAGGTCCCGTTCGTCGCATTCGGGACCGCTGCGTCGATGGATGGATACGCATCGTCGTCCACGCCGCTGATCGTGGACGGATTCAAAAAGACGTATCCGAGCAAGGCTCCCCTCGGTATCTTCGCAGATACCGAGATTTTGGCGGCCGCGCCCCGCAAAATGACCGCCGCCGGCTTTGGCGACGTGCTCGCCAAAACCATCGCCATCATAGACTGGAAACTCGCGCATGATGTCGAAGGGGAGCCCTACTGCCCCCTGATCTCCTCGCTTGTCTCCAAAGCGGTGGACGAATGCGTGTCACTTTCCTCCGAATTGTCCCGAGGAGATCCCGATGCCTGCGGCAAGCTCATGCAGGTTCTTGCGCTCACCGGCATCACCATCCAGATGTTCGGCGCCTCCCGGCCCGCATCCGGCGCAGAGCACAACATTTCTCATCTGCTCGAAATGCATGACATCCAGGTAGGGAAAACGGGAAGCCTGCATGGCGATAAAGTCGGAATCGGGACATTGATTTCCCTCTATATTTATTACAAAATGTTCGGGAACGGCATGCCGGAGCAGCGTCCCACGATGCCTGCGGACCAATGGGAGCGGGAAGTGAGAAGGGTTTTCGGGCCGCTGGCGGCACAAGCGATTCGGATCAACGACTCCACACCGCCACAAGGGGATGAATGGGAAAAGCAGAAAAACCGCATGGAAACCGCTATGAACCAGTATGGATTTGAATTTGTGAAGAAAATCCCGTTGCTGCTTCCACAGTATAAAGCCATGATCGAAACCATGGGTGGGCCTGTGCGTCCGGACCAGCTGGGATACGGTGTCCAGGATACGTATGATGCGATCGCCCACGGAAAGGAAGTCCGGCCAAAGTTCACGCTGCTGCGGATTGCAGAGCGTTACGGGTGGCTATACGACCTGGCGCAGGAAATCGCGCAGGGGCTTCCGAAGGGCGAAATTTATTAGGCGCCCGAATCCTGCTTGACCCCTTCCGCGAGATCGGCCGGGCAGACTCTCTGAGAATGGACTAATTTTAAAACAGTCCTTCTTGTATTTCGCACAATTTAATTGCATGATATTACATTTCTTTCGACATTCAGAATGCCATAGAATCATTTATTCAGATGCAGGACCCGTTATTTAAAAAATAACTATTGACATAGCGGGATTTTTTCTATATATTATGCATAGATACACTATGCATAGAAAGAATAGGCATTATAAGGAAATAATGAAACAATTACGAATGAAAGAGGGGATAAAGATGAATGTAGACAAAGAACTGCTCAAAGGATCCATTCCGATCATGGTGCTGAAGCTCTTCTCCAATGGAGATCTATATGGATATCAAATTATTAAAAAGCTGGAATCCCTTTCGCACGGTGTATTTTTATTCAAGGAAGGGACTCTTTATCCGATTCTGCACAACCTGGAGAAATCGTCCTTCATCGAAAGCTACTGGCAGGAAAGCGAGATCGGGCGCAAGCGAAGATACTATCATATCACACCGCATGGAGCGGTTTATCTTAACCAGAAAATAGATGAATGGAAATTTTTCAGTACCACAGTCGACCTGATTTTAGAAGGGGGCAATGAAAATGACGGAAATTAAAAGCTTCATATCGTATGCAAGAAAAGTGTCGCGCCGCGTGGATGAGCGAAAAGCACGTAAAGAGGTCTATCAGGAGATCTACTCCCACCTGCTGGAATCCCGGGCTGAATTTATCGGATCGGGCATGGCGGAAGGAGAGGCGGAACATCAGGCGCTTTTGCAAATGGGAGAGGCCGGACAGATCGGAGAGGAGCTTGACGATGTCCATACCCCGAAAATAAAATGGGGACAGATTCTGCTGGTGGTTTTAATTCTTGCCATTACAATCGCATGCATCTATGGCTATTTTTACTGGCAATTCAATATTTTAAACGGACAATACAATAATTTTAAAGGGGGAATCTGACATGAAACACATTTTTAAAAAGCTCATGATGTATGTCATTGTTTTAATCACCGTATTTTTTCTTATTCCGATCATCACTCTGCTGGGGGTGCCCAAAGAATTCCTGATCACGCTGCTTTTTGTGGTGAATCCGGTCGCCTGCCTGGGAACCGGGGCGGTATTTGGAATAAAACACGGCTTCAAATGGTATTTTATCCTTCTCGCTCCGGTGCTGTTCATTCCGTCCATTTTCATTTTTTACAATGACAGTGCATGGGTATACAGCGCGGCTTATCTGCTTTCTTCCGCGGCAGGCCTGGCGATTGGCTGTATTCTTCGAAAACCCGGCAAGTAAGGGTCCGTCCAGGCGACAGGCAAGGGCTTGCTCAAACAAGAGAGAAACACCAGCCATGCATTAGCCAAGCACCAGTTAAACATTATTTTCGTTGCGAAAATCCGGAATTAACTCTATAATGATTACAGAATGCAACGAATCACCGAATGTATTGACGAGGAGTGTGGACTTATGAAAGTATCTTTTTATGGCGCAGCACGGGAAGTAACCGGCAGCTGTTATCAATTAGAAGTCAATGACAAAAAAATCATTATTGATTGCGGATTGCAGCAGGGTCATGACGAAAAAAACAATCAATTGCTGCCTTTTTCACCAGCTGAAGTGGATGTGGTTCTTTTAACCCATGCTCATATCGATCACAGCGGAAGGCTTCCTCTGATGATAAAGAACGGATTTGAAGGCAAGATCTATACGACAAAGAAAACCTGTGAACTGATCACCATCATGCTGCGGGACAGTGCGCACATCCAGGAGATGGACGCGCAATGGGACAACCAGAAGGGCAAGAGAGCCGGAAAGGAACCTGCGGTTCCTCTGTATACCATGCTTGACGTGGAAGAGACGCTGAAACATCTGGTTCCATTAAATTACGAGGAAGATACGACTCTTTTCGAGGGGATTACCGTCCGCTTCACCGATGCGGGCCATTTGCTGGGCTCGGCCAGCATACAGATCTGGATGACAGAAAAAGAGACAACGAAAAAAATGGTATTCTCCGGGGATATCGGGAATATCGGACAACCGATCATCCGCGATCCCCAGTATATCAAAGATGCGGATTATGTGGTCATGGAATCAACCTATGGCGACCGGGACCATGAACATGCAGGCGATTACGTCGAAGACCTGGCAGCCCTTATCGATGAGACAATGGGGCATGGAGGCAATGTCATCATCCCGTCTTTTGCTGTTGGAAGAACGCAGGAGCTGCTGTATTTTATTCGTGAAATCAAGGAGCGCAAACTTGTCAAGAGTGTGCCGAATTTTCCTGTTTATGTCGACAGCCCGCTTGCGGGCCTCGCAACGAAAATATTCGATGGCGATTTACGTGGATACGCCGATGAAGAAACGGTTGAAGTCATTCGAAACGGATTCAGACCGCTTGATTTTGAAGGTCTGAACATCACCGAATCAACCGAGGAATCCAAGGCGCTGAACGAGGATACAATTCCCAAGATCATTATCTCTTCCAGCGGGATGTGCGATGCGGGAAGAATCCGCCATCACCTGAAGCACAACTTATGGCGTCCGGAATGCACGATTGTGTTTGTCGGATTTCAAGCAAATGGCACACTCGGACGCATGCTCATCGAAGGGGTCCAAAAAGTGAAACTTTTCGGAGAGGAGATTGTAATTGCCGCGAAGATTGTGAATTTCCGCGGACTTTCCGCTCATGCGGATCGGACAGGCCTTCTCCAATGGATTCATTCCTATACCGTGAAACCGCAAAAAGTTTTTATTGTTCATGGAGAAACCACCGTTTGTGATTTCTTCGCCGATTCATTGGCCAAAGAAGGATATCAGGTCATGGCGCCAAACTTTGAAACGGTTTATGATCTGATGAACAACAAGGTACTGAATGAGGGCATCCGAGCAGAAACGCTTGAAATGGAAGTGATTCGCGCGAAGACCAGCCACGAACAGACAAATGGATTTATCGGAACAAGCAGAACAAATACAGGACGTACGGATATTCATACTCATTTCGAAAAGGGCACGGCGGTCTCCTATGCGTATTCCCGCCTCCTGGAAGCCGGCGTGAGCCTTCTTGCCGCGATTAAACACAAAGAAGGCTCATCGAACAGCGAACTGGCAAAATTCACCGATCAGATCAATGCAATGATTCAGAAGTGGGATCGATAGGAAGTACTTCTATGTTGAGCAAAAAAATTATCAGCATAACGCTATATGACGCGCTCTGGTTTTTTATCCTTTATGCATTCAGCGGATGGCTGATAGAAGAAACCTACGTTTTCCTTGTCTCGGGAGAATTGGTGAAACGAGGATTTTTGCATGGACCCATCGGGCCGATTTATGGATTTGGGATGCTTATTGTGATTTTATCTTTAACGCCGATCAAGAAGCGGATTTTCCCTCTTTTTGTAGGGGCTGTCCTGCTGACGTCGCTGCTGGAATATTTCACAGGGGTTGTCCTGGATCGATTGTTTAATGAGAAATGGTGGGATTATACCGGGATGCCTTTCAATTTGAACGGATACATATGCCTCAGAATTTCTTTGGCGTGGGGCGTATTGTGCGTTTTCGTGATTCGATTCATCCATCCCC
>CAZJXH010000127.1:0-10480 GCA_964549475.1 uncultured Oscillospiraceae bacterium | reverse complement strand
GCTGTTCCTCCATCTGGGGAGCATCCGCTCCTTCCATGCCGTATACAGCAGATCAGAACGGAAATGGGCCTGCCTGGGCGAACTCTCTGTTTGAAGATAACGCCGAGCACGGCCTTGGGATCCATCTTGCAAACAAACAGCTTCGCGCCGGTCTTGAAAACATGATGAAAGACGCCATCGCCAAGGGCGTATGCGACAGTGTCAAAACCGCCTTTGAAGCCTGGATCGAAGGAAAAGAAGACGGAACAAAATCCCGCGAAACCAGCGCTGCTGTCATTGCCGCAGTGGAGACCTGCAAGTGCGAAAATGCAGAATCAAAACCAATCCTTGCCAGAATCATGGCAAACAAAGATTATCTGGTCAAGAGATCCATGTGGATCTTTGGCGGTGACGGATGGGCGTACGATATCGGGTACGGCGGATTGGACCATGTCCTTTCTACCGGCGAAGACGTGAATGTCTGTGTGTTTGATACCGAAGTCTACTCCAATACCGGCGGTCAGGCATCCAAATCCACCCCGACCGGTGCGATCGCACAATTTGCGGCAGGCGGGAAAGCAATCAAGAAGAAGGACCTCGGCATGATGGCGATGAGCTATGGCTACGTCTATGTCGCACAGGTTGCAATGGGATCGAACCAGACCCAGACCTTGAAAGCTTTCACTGAAGCGGAAGCCTATCATGGACCCTCCCTGGTGATCTGCTATTCTCCTTGCATCAACCATGGAATCAAAGGCGGCTTGACCGTATCCCAGACCCAGGAGAAGAAAGCGGTTGACTGCGGATACTGGCACTTATACCGTTTCAACCCTCTGTTGAAACTGGAAGGAAAGAATCCATTCACCTTCGACTCAAAAGAACCTACGGCATCGTTCCGTGATTTCCTGATGAGCGAAGTCCGTTACTCTTCCCTGTTGAGAAAATTCCCGCAGGAAAAAGTGGATGCCATCTTTGTACGCGCAGAAAGCGCAGCGAAAGAACGGTTGGATTCCTACAAGAAAATGGCTGCGACCATTGAAGGATAAGAGTCAGAAATAAAGAGGAGCAAAAGCCGATCAAAAGATAATCTGAAAATCCTCGTCTGCCTCCTGAGCAGACGAGGATTTTTTACAGATTTTTTACAGACAGGGTTCTAGGCTGCTTTTTTCGAGACTGTTTTGAAGAAACAATCATGGAAAAGAATGAGGAAATTTGGTATAATAGATTCTCATGGATCAGAAGAATTATCCTATTTTGTGATAGGAGAGAATATGAATCAAGATAGTCATAAATGGTTTACCAATAAAAAGTGCGAATATTATCCCTGTCACGAATTCAATGAGATCAACTGCCTCTTTTGCTTTTGCCCATTATATTTTAATAAGGACTGCGGCGGCGATTTCATCGTGCTGGAGAATGGAGTGAAAGACTGCAGCAAATGCTCCATTCCACACACTGAAAATGGATATGACTATATTGTGGAACGATTAAAAATAATAATTAAAAACAAAATCGAAAACAAAAATTAGAAACAAAAATGAAAATAAAAATTAGAAAAGAATAAAAATTAACGCCGAAAATAAAAACAAAACCAAAGAGGAAAGCAGAATGAATACCTGGAATCAGAAATAATAATAGAATTTAAACCATAAACAGGAAGAAGGACGCGCTCGTGCATATTGAAGAAAGTCGCAAATTGCTGGTCTCAGACACTTTGGTTCCGGATATCTTTATTACGGAGTATTTACCGGTTTTAGGCGGCCTGGCTGTAAAAATCTATATCTATGGACTACTTGTCGTGCGCTCCAGAAAGACGATCACCGAGAATGAGCTTTCAACAAGAATGGGAACGGACAATGAGACGATCAAAACCGCATTAACAGAACTGGCATCCCATGAGCTCATCACTTTCACCGAAAAAGGCTTTGATTTCAATGATGTCAAAGCGCAGGAAATCGAAAAGATTTATAAGCCCAGAACATCACAGACACCGTTGAATCTGCTTTCCGCCACCATATTGTCCGAGAGAGAAAAAATGATGTCGGATATCAGCAAGACATTCTTTTCAGGAGTCATGTCCCCGTCATGGTACTGCGAAATCGACAATTGGTTTGATCGATATCGTTTTGACCCGCAGGTAGTATATGCCTTGTTCAACGAGTGTAAAAGAAGGAAAAAGCTTGACAGCAAAGCCTATATCGCCAAAGTTGCTCAAAATTGGTCAACCCATGGAATCGTCACTTATCAGGACTTGAACGCCTACTTTCTTTCTTATGATAAAATCAATAAGATATTTAAGAAAGTCGGACAGAAGCTTCGTAAAAACATCACCGAGTTTGATGAAGAGCTTATCACAAAATGGGTGGAAAAAATGGGATTCGAATTTGATGTGATTGAAATCGCACTAAGAAAGACATCAAAGCTCGCCTCTCCGAATTTGGATTTTACAAATAAAATACTGGAAGAATGGTTTTCCCACCAATTAAAAACAGTCCTTGAAGTTCAACAGTTTGAAGCGAAAAGGTCGGCAAAATATTATGCAAACCGGGAAGAAAACGCTCATTCCCCTAAATCATGGGACAAGAAACCGGGAAATGTCGCAAACTTTGAACAGAGGGAATATTCCGCAGAATATTATGAGCAAATGCTGGATGATGCCTCAAAATACTCCAAGGAGAAGACGGAAAAACAGGCCAGCCATCAGGATACTGATGAATAAGGAGCAAGGGAGGGAGAAGGGATGAGGTATGAAATCGGAAAAATCATTGCGCGGGAATATCAGGACCGGCGAGCAAAAAACGCCCAGAGAACCCAGGATTGCATTGACAACACCTATCGGCTCCATCCAAGGCTAAAGGAAATAGACCAGCAGCTGATCCAAGAAAATGCGGCGATTGCAATTCAAATCATCCAGGATGGCTTATCGCGGCAGGATTCTCCTAAAAAAAGACTGTTGGAAGAGCAAAGAAATGGATATCTTCATGAGAATGAAATTCCTTTTGACTTTGACATCCTGCAATATACCTGCCCGAAATGCAGGGATACAGGTTTTGTTTTTACTAGTGTGAAAGAACATTGCCAATGTTACCATCAATTCCTGATTCCATTGCTGCTGAAAGATTCTAATTTTAAAAATCTTTCAAAATATACGTTTCCCCAATTCAACCTTTCCTATTTTTCAGACGACCCTGATCCGAAGACCTATCAATCGGCGGAGTCACCAAGAAAACAGATGGAGAACATATGGGAGGCATCGAAAAAGTTTATCCTCCATTTCGAGGAAGAGAATGCAAAAAATCTGTTTTTTATTGGAAAGCCGGGAACCGGCAAGACGTTTTTATCCGGATGCATTGCGAATGAGCTGCTTATACAAGGGAAATCTGTTTTATACCTGTCTTCCCCGGAATTATTTGAAAGCATTACAGAATATCGAATGCTGTCCAATTCCTTTACACCGGATCCGGAACGCTTTGAAAAAGCAACCCGGATCTATCAATGCATTCTGGAGTGCGACCTTCTGATCATGGATGATCTTGGAACGGAGACAATTCACGCGAACCGGCAGCCGGAATTGCTTAATATATTGAATTATCGAATGAATTCCAATAAAAAAATGATTATATCAACCAATCTGGATTTGGCGAAATTATTGATGCTCTATGACGAACGGGTACTCTCAAGAATTTATGGAAGCTTTGAGATGCTGCGATTTTTCGGCAAGGATCTGCGCCATGTCATCCGGACAGAACACCGGTAAAAAACGACAACAGACTAAAAAAGGGCCATTGCTTTTCAGGCAATGGCCTTTTAAATCCATGAATATTTCCGTTTTTCCTTGCTTCTACCAGATGATACTGGAGGAACTCGCCGAACTGGACGAACTGGAGGAGCTGGACGAACTCGACGAATTGGAGGAGCTGGAGGAACTGGACGAACTGGAGGAACTGGAGGAAGAATCCATTGAGGAAGAATTGGACAGCGGACTATGCACGGTACAATAAGTCGTTGGCTCGGATCCTGGAATGAAATTCTCCATGACAGTAAATGTCGAACCGGATGCAGCTCCGGCGGCTTTGCATCCTTCCGTCGCAAGAAGACCGCTGCTGATGCATATTTCTTTCTTGACCAGCGTTGCCGGCTCGTAGAAAACATCGGGCGTCAGCTTTGCATGAATCTTAGTCATGACATCACTCCAGATTTTCACTGCGTTCATCGAATCATTGGATGGAATGTTAATGGTTTTCAGCCGCCCGTCATATCCGTACCAAACCGCTCCAATATAGTACGGAGTATACCCGACAAACCATTTATCGCGGTTTCCATCCGCTGTACCGGTTTTACCGGCTGTTGTGATGTCCTCGCCTTTGGCATTCTTGATGGCATAACCAGGTGCGGTTCCGGCATGCCCGAAAGCCGTATTGGCAGGAAGGAGGGGCTCCATTAAGAGACTGTTCATAATAGCGATTGTTTCAGGTTTATAGACTTGATAAAACTTGGGCGTTCCATCCAGGACAACATTTCCGTCGACATCAGTCACTTTGGTATAACAAACAGGATCGGCATACTGCCCATTGTTTGCAAAGACCTGATAGGCTGCTGCCATTTGAAGCGGAGACATTCCGACATTGAATCCGCCAAAGGCGATGGACAGATAATTCTCATTCGGACGGTCAAGCCCGACGCTTTTAAGATATTCAAGGGAGTTGGATCCGCCCAACAGCATCCAGATCTGCGCAGCCACGACATTGGAGGAGATTTTCAAGCCATTGCGGACAGTCATGAGTCCATAATGCGTTTTATAGCTGTTTTTCGGGTACTCATCGTTTGGCGCTTCCTTGTTTAAATGCTGGATCACATCATCGACCATGGTGGATGCAGTGATTTTGCCCATGTCAATGGCAGGAGCATATACGGCGAGCGGTTTGATCGTAGAACCTGGCTGCCGGGCGATTCCGGTTGCGCGATTTGTGATAAAATTCGCTTCCTTTGTCCCGTAACCGCCTGCGATCGCTTTAATCTGGGCGCTTTTGGGGTCGATTATGACCATTCCCCCCTGAGCGTGCTCCGGGAAATCAGCGACCGCGGACTTGTTGGTGATAAACAAGCTTTCATTTTTAAATGTGGTATCCAATATAGACTGAATGGAGGAATCCATTGTTGTGTAGATTTTATAGCCGTAATTATAGATCATCATAAGCGCAGTCTTTGAGCTATAACCGCGCTCCAGCATCAAGTCTTTCTTTACCTTGTCGATTGCATAATCGACAAAGTAGGAATTTACAATAATGGATGTATTGGTAACCGCTTTCGTTACAAAACGGATTTCGGTTTCGATGGCTTCGTCATATTGCGCTTGGTCAATCAAATGAAGCTCAAGCATTTTACCCAGCACGATCCGTTGACGGCGAAACGCATTGCGACGCCCGGATTCTGTCAAGGGATTATACCGGCCGGGGAGATTCGGAATACCGGCTAGAAAAGCGCATTCCGCAAGATTCAACTCTGATGCCTGTTTCCCAAAATAGGCTTTTGATGCGGATTGGATGCCAACATAGCTGTTACTCATGGGTACCAGATTGACATAGAGCTCCATGATTTGCCATTTGCTCCATGTCTGTTCGAGACGGATGGCCTGATACCATTCTTGAATTTTACGCTGTGCCGATACTTCTGCATCGCCCGTGAACATCTTGACGGTTTGCTGCGTAATGGTGGACCCTCCGGATGTAGGGTTTCCAGCAGTGACAAAAAAACTCAGGAGCGCACCGCCGATTCTTCGAAAGTCAATGCCGATATGGGTTTTAAACCGCTCATCTTCGATGGCGATAAATGCTTCATCGATATAAGTATTCATGAATTGATCATATTTGATATATTCCCGGTCAATATTCTGATCGCCGGTCAGCTTAGCCAGAACATTCCCTTCGGAATCATAAACATAGGAAGTCTCGTTCGTACTTTTCAACTGAGTGACATTAAGCACTTTCGATGTGGAAACATACCCTGCCATCATTCCGGCACCGACGCCGCCCATCGTGAGCCCTAAAATGATCAGCAATATGATGGCGACTTTAAAAAATTGCTTGAAAACAACGATGATCGCTTGTGGGACGGTTTCATTCATCGCAGTATGAGAAGGACGCCCCCGCAATTTTTTATGATATACTTTTTTGATTGCTTCAGCGGATTTTATAGATGATTTTTGATTTCGCATACATTATTTCTCTTTTATTGGCATGGGCTTCTGACTTGATGACATGGAGCAATTGCCATTAAATAAAGCTCCTTCATCGATCACAAGCTGTTCCATGGCCATGTTTCCGGTAATCTGAGCCTTTGATGTCATAATAATCCGGCCTTTTGCAGAAACATTCCCGTTGACTTTGCCGCAAATGGTAATATCTTTTCCTTGAATGTCGCCATCCACAACACTATTCGGGCCAATGAAAATATTCGCTTTTGTAGTAAGTGAACCATGAACGATACCATCGACCTTTATCTCGCGTTTAGAAAAAACCGGCCCGTCGATGACGACGCTTTCGCCGATAACGGTTTCAACCGAACTGGACTCGTTCGATAATTTGAAACTTGAAAATTGTTTTCTTACACTCATATATTCCCCTTATTTCTAATGTTATTGAATTAAAATCTTCTGAGGATTAAAAGGCGTTCCATTATAACTGACGGCAAAATGTAAATGAGGACCTGTCGCAGTGCCGGTACTTCCAACCTTCGCGATAATGTCCCCTTTCTTCACCTGCTGTCCTGCATGAACCAGCATCACACTGTTGTGCATATAAGTAGTGACAAATCCATTTCCGTGATTAATCACCACACAGTTTCCAGACGAACCATCATAAGAAGCCCGTACGACATAGCCTGCGCCCGCTGCTTTGACGGGAGTCCCCTTTGCGGCACCCTGGTCGGCGGCCGCGTGGAATTGCTTGTTGTGATAAATGGGATGAATGCGCCAGCCGAAACCGGAGAAATCTCCGGGGATGGGCTTCAGGGTCGGAATATGATCAAGGCGCGATGCAAGCGCGTTCTCATAGGAGGATAAATCAATCAGATCATAATTGTCTGTTTTTTTAAATGCGGATAGCTTGCTATTCAGAACAACCAGATTCTTGGCTTCTGCGATGTAGGAGGTCACATTTGCAGAACGGTTTGTGACAGCCTTGGATTCCAAATTGTTCAACAGCGCGCCCAGAATGGTCTCAGAAATTGTGGCGGATTCCTCGGTGATTTTTGAATTCTGTTTCTTTAAAACATCATTTTGTTTCTGTCCGTCAAGCTTCTCGATTTCTAAACATACAAGATCCTGCTCCATGACATCCTTATCCAATTTAATGGTTTTTGATGCTTCAAGAACATTCGTGTTGGTTCCTCCATTTGAAATTCCACCGAAAGTAAATCCTAAAATACCCGTTGCAACGATACAAATAATAACCATTGAGGATAATAGCATTTTATTCACTTTTAATACTGAAATAAAGTTAAACGTCGTCTCACGGAACGTGTGCTGTTTATCGTTATTGATCGTTCTTTTCATTCTACCCTCATCCAAGCTTCAATAGCTATTGTCTGTAATGCCAATGCGACGAAAGGTTGGTCCATACCAAAGAGCATAATATCACATTATCGCAATTATACAATAAAAAATATGATAAAGCAACTTAAATATCAGGGCGATCGCTCACGAAAAGAAATTGCCCTGCCTAAATATCCGACGAGGCGATTCGAGTCCGCCACTCGTGGATTCCAGGGAGAACGAGCTGTGATGATTCGAGGTTAGTATAATAACTATACTAATTTTAATTATTAAAAAACAATCGGAAATAAAAGTAAAATGGCCTTCCAAACTGTAATCGAAATGATATAATAATACAAGTTTCACAATAAAGCGACTGGAATGCTGTGGACAGAGTCCTATCATAGATTCCTATCATAGAGTCCCATGAATCAATAGGAATCAAAAAGCAAGACAGAATAAAAATCAATCAGGGGGTATTCAGATGAAACCATTTTTCAAAAAGGGGCAGGTTGTTCTATTTCAAGGAGACAGTGTCACAGACTGGGGAAGAGACCGGGAGGATATAACATCCCTCGCCGAAGGGTATGCCGGTAAAATCGCAGCGATCTACAACACTCTTTTCCCGGACAATGAGGTGGCCTTTATCAACAAGGGCGTTTCCGGAAACAGGGTTCCGGATCTGATCGAGCGGTACGGAGACGATTTTCTGGATATCGAGCCGGATTTCATTTCTATTCTGATCGGGATCAATGATACATGGCGCAGGTATGATTCGAATGATCCAAGCACAACTGAGGCTTTCTACGACCATTATGAATACCTTCTGAAAATGATTAAAAACAATATGCCGAATACAAAGATCATGCTGATCGAGCCATTCGTATTGAATTCCCTGCCGGACCGGGCAGCCTGGCGCGAGGATCTGGACCCCAAGATCCAGGCTGTTCGAAGCCTTGCCCGGGAATATGCGGATTATTACCTCCCGCTTGACGGAATTTTCGCTTCGCTTTGTACAAGCACCTATTCTCCTGCCGACCTGTCAGAAGACGGCGTCCATCCGTCTGGTCTCGGACATGCGGTGATTGCCGAAGCGTATCTTAAATTGCTTGAAATCATATAAAAAACCATTGCAGGGTTTTATCAAAAGCAGAACGTTTGAAAAAATCAGAATAAAAATAAAACTTCCGGGTGGACTCACCCGGAAGTTTTATTTTTGGAGCTCTTAATCGGAATCGAACCGATGACCTCTTCCTTACCAAGGAAGCGCTCTACCGACTGAGCTATAAGAGCATGAATGGAGCGGATGACGGGAATCGGACCCGCGTAGTCAGCTTGGGAAGCTGGAATTCTGCCATTGAACTACATCCGCAAAAGAAAACAGGATGGTTTCCTTTAGCACGAATCATTATATAAAGCACAGGGGCATTTGTCAATTTATTTTTATGACTCACCACCTGTTTATTAGGATATTGTAGGATATCAGGAAATATTTGAAGAGATTGAAGAAATATTACCGTATCTGCTCGGATTGCGAGACGGGTTCGGAATATCCGTAAAATCCAGGCTGGGATGCCGGCGCTTTCTCGAATTTATTATTGGCGATCTGATTCAAGCCGACATTGACCAGAACAAATATAACGACCCAAGCGGATATGGTGAGCAGGATCTGGACCAGATAAATACTGCTGCCGAGCGGAATGGGCATATCCCAGATGGCGTGGAGTACGACTGGAATGGCAAAAAAAGAATAAAAAGTCTTATGCTTGAAGTGCTCCAGCTTCAAAGGCTGATCCTGCTTGGCCAGCATCAAAGCCGCACCGGTAATTGCCGCCCAGGCGACATGTCCACCGGGGGATAAAAAGGCGCGCAGCAGAATCACATCCATCATTTCGCCCAGTCCGTATTCCAATGCATTTCGGAAAGCGTATCCTGCCGATTCGAAAGCGGCGAACCCCGCGCCGACCGCAGCACCGATAAGCATTCCATTGAGCATGTATTTTGTCTTTGACATTCTGAAAAGGATGACAGCGATAATGACCAGTTTCCCGACTTCTTCAATGATCCCGGTGAAAATGGCTCCGACAAAGTCCAATTCCCCGGTGGGAAAAATTTCAAAAAGAAAAAGTGTTACGACAAGAGAAGCGCATCCTCCGATAAAAAACACTTTGACAATGGTATAAAAGCTGATGTTTCTTGGAACATTGAGCTCCATGAAAAAAAGAATCAGAGAAAAAGGGACCATGAGGGACCCGATCATAATAAGTCCGGGAAGCGCATTGATATTTTGAAATTCATTAATGCAGATATAGAGAAGGATGAAAGTGGTCACGAACATCAGGAATGTTCTGGTATACAGCCATGGCTTCGGCCAGGAAGTCGCAATGGTCTCTTCCGGAGGGGTTGTCAAAGCTGTACCTGAAATAAAAATGGCTTCCGCATCCTACGTGGAATGTTTTTTGAAGACATCGCTGAACAAGTCCCGCAGCCGTAAATCTACGGCGCCATTCACCCCGGACATTTTTCCGAGCGTATCGGTAACCTTTTCGAAAACATTTTTATTATCCAGTTCTGGATTCGGCATAGAAACCAGTCTGTAGCCACAAATTTTGCAATAAGAGGAACCGGGCGTGGTGGCCGTTCCGCAGTTTGGGCAAAAATTCAAAGCAAACACCTCTTTTATACAATTTTAGCTCGCTTGTCTACCATGCAATGTAGCAAAGAAAAATGGTGTTGTCAATTGGAATTATGTCATATTTTGCATAGAATAAAGTGTATTTTCACTAAAAACCAATAGGAATAAATATATAGTTAAAAGAGTGAATTTAATGTAGAATAAAAGAGTAAAATAATAGCAATCCATCTTATCGAAAACAAGGAGTGAAAAGCCATGAAATCATTTGATTTTTACACACCAACGAAAATATTTTTCGGAAAAGATAGACATCATGAAATCGGAGAAATCCTGAA
>CAZJXH010000126.1:0-10525 GCA_964549475.1 uncultured Oscillospiraceae bacterium | reverse complement strand
TTCCGGCGAAAATGCTAATACTCTTCATGGGACCAATGTCTATTATTCCACTAATGATATTATATATAGTGATGAGGCCAAATTAGAAAAAGACATCATCTTCTCGGAGTACCAGTTCTACAATGATGTACAAAGAAAGAAATTCGCCACTCTGTTATATGAGAACATCACGCAGGACAGTCCCGAAATGGTGCCGAATGATCCGAAAAATGCTGTCTTTCCAAGAAATTATGCGGTGATCCGTGAGCAAAACCTTGTCAGTGCGCTTATCGAGATGGGATTTGTAAATTCTACCGCCGACAGGGCATTCCTGCTGGATTCGACGAAACAGGAGAAAATCTCTGAATCCATCGCTAAAGCAATTTATGAATACTATTGCAAAAGCTGATAGAAATACTCTATAATACGGCTGTATAATCTCGAAAGGAAAAAATGAATGCTAAATAATTGGAATATAAGGGTTGAAGACCGTTCTGCTTTGAATGAGGGAGTAATTATCATAAGAAAAAGCATGCTGCTTCATTTATCCTTCCTAATGGTATGAACCATGGCAGTCAGTGGATGCAACGTCGTTTCCATTACGAGCTTGCCGCGTTCATCTGGATCATCCGGCGATCATGCATCCTCGTCCTCTGTTTCATCCGAAAACAACGAATCCTCCTCCGAGAGCAACTCAAGCCCGGCAAGCACATCCGGTTCTGAAATCAAGACGACACCGACTCCCGCGCCAACCGATGCGAATGAAAACAAATACATGTATATCAATGTCAACACCGCCAATTTTCGTACTGCGCCGGGAACAGGCGGTACAAGCGATGTGATTAAGCAGTTGCATTACAGGGCTCGTGTAATGCGAATTTCAATTTCAGAAAAATGGTCCGAAGTCATCACGGATGATGATGAGACCGGATTTGTTTTTTCGGAATACCTGTCTGCTTCCATCCCGAAGATCACCCCGACCGCCGCTGCTTCGAAAATACTGGATAAATGGCCGGCAGAATCTACCCTGATCAAATCCTATTATTCTGCAAAACTCAGTGATTATAAAGGACGGGCGAAAGAGTATGAACCACTCAAAGGGATCACCGTCATTCTGGATCCGGGACATGGCGGAGCCGACCCGGGGGCGGTATACAACAATACCGTGATGGAAAAGACCATCAATCTGGCGGTAGCACTCAAAATAGGCGCAAAACTGACCGCAATGGGAGCGAAAGTCGTTTATACCCGCTCAGACGACACCACACGGGGGCTTTACTACCGCAATGCATTCATCAACAAGTTCATATTGGAAAAGCATAAAGCCGTTCTTGCCGAAAAAGGGGAGGATGTCCAAGAAGTGAATCGATTGATCGGGCTGATGAACCAGGTGATGAAATTGAATACCGATGTCGTCGCCAAAGGCGGAAGGGGCATTTTCCTTGGACTTGGTGTCAGCAAAGAAATACGGACCGCGATGGATATATCAAGAGAGTATGAGGATGTCATCGTGCTTTCCATTCATTGTAACAGCATCTTGAATTCTCCCTCCACTAATGGCATGGAAATCTATTATGGGACGAACAATGGAATCTACCAGGACGAAAAAGGACTGGTTGCCGACGAGGACCCGTCCAATCCAATCAATCCCGAATACCAGTTTTACAACGACAGTGCAAGAAAAAAGCTTGCGGTCGCACTGAGGGACGGGATCCGGAAAGAGACTAAAATAAATATGAGAGGTGCCGGAGATGGCATATTTTCATGGAATTTCTGCATGGTGAGGGAGAGCAATCTGACCAGCACATTGATTGAGCTTGGATTCATCAGCAACACCAAGGACAGGAATTATTTGCTGGATCGTGCAAATCAGGAAATCATGGCACTTGGCATCGCCAATTCGATTTATAATTACTATTGCGCGGGATAAGACCATCCAACACGTTGATGAAGGATGTGAAATGTGAAGAATAAATTTAAAAGCATCATTTTTAAAACAGAGTATGGCAAATCCCATTTATTGTCTAAAACGGGGGAGATCAACGATAAATGGCTTCGATTGGACAATGCGGCCAAGCTTTACCCTGTGATTATGAAACGGAGCTATGTTTCTGTTTTCCGGGTTTCCGCGACATTGAAAGAAGACATCGACCCGGCTATCCTGCAAGAATCGCTGGATTATATTATTGAACGGTTTCCATATTATAAAGTGAAACTTCGGCGAGGACTGTTCTGGTACTATTTTGAGAAAAACAACAACCGGCTGATTGTGGAAACCGATGTGAAAAATCCATGTAAATCAATGAACCGGAAAGAAAACAATGGTTTCCTTATTCGTGTCCGTTATTATTACAAACGGATCGCCGTCGAATTCTTTCATGGCCTGACAGATGCGTCCGGGACCGCGATATTTTTAAAAACCCTTGTCGCACGCTATCTGTTTTTAAAAAACCATAAAATAATACCGAATACCAATGGGGTTCTGGACTGCCGTTCAAAGCCCGATGCAGAGGAATTCGAGGACGCCTATACAAAATATGCGAATTTCAAAGTGGTTCGCAGAGCACGGCAGGAGAATTCGTATAAAATAATCGGCACCTATGAACCGATTCATACCATGCATATCATCAACGGGATTGTACCGGTTGAATCCATTAAAGCGATCACAAAAAAATACGGGGTGTCGATCACAGAGTATCTGGCTTCGGTCTTTATCTACTCGATCTATTTGCACCAGCAAGCACAGAAAAACAGGAATTCCGACAAGCCCATTCAGATATCCGTACCGGTCAACATGCGCAATCAATATCCATCGCACACCATGAGGAACTTTTCTTTGTTCGTCAGCCCCGGAATCGAACCAGCCTATGGAGTTTATACGTTCGAGGAGATTTTGGACCATGTCCATCACTATATGAGGTATGAGCTTAGCTCTAAATATATGAACGCCTTAATGTGCGCAAATGTAAGCTCCGAAAAGAATCCTGTCATCAAATTTATTCCGCTTTTCATTAAAAACATCGCAATGCTCATTGGCTACCGTAAATTCGGCATATTGAAATATTCGGCGACCCTGTCCAACCTGGGTATCGTCAATGTGCCGGAAGAAATGAAAAGCGAAGTGGACCGTCTTGATATCATGATCGGACCCTGTAAATACAATCCCATCAATATCGGATTGATCAGCTATGATGACGAGCTGCATATCACAGTGACAAGCACTATTGCAGAAAAAGATATCGAACGGGTATTCTTTTGTCATCTTGTTAAATCCGGGATTCATGTTAAAATAGAAACGAACGGGGAGTGATGACGCAATGTCTTATTGTGTAAATTGTGGCGTAGAACTGGAAAATACAGAAAAAAAGTGCATTCTGTGCGGATGTGAAGTGATCAATCCGATGAAAAAACCGGATCCGGATGCGATACGCCCATTTTCAGACAAGATCGATGAGATGACCAAGAAGGCAAACCGGCGATTTTCCGCATTGATTCTATCGTTTTTGTTTATTCTGCCGGGATTGATCTGTTTTTTCCTGAACATCATTTATTTTAACCAGATTCTGTGGAGCATTTATGTGATCGGCGGATTTTCTTTTTTATGGGTATGCATCGCCATCCCGCTGATCAACCGAAAAATCAATCTGATTGTGATCTTGTTTTTTGATTTTATCGCAGCGACGCTCTACCTTTTGGTTATTGAAGAAATGCTGTCAACGGGGAAATGGTTCTTGCAGCTGGCGCTGCCGATTCTGACGGTGATCTGGCTGCTGATCGAGATACTGGTATTTTTATATCAGAAAAACAAGATCAAAGGATTCCAGGTACCCGCTCTCGGCTTCGTTTTCATCGGACTTCTCTGCGCCGATATCGACTTGTTCCTGAATCTGTTTTTCAATAATGGAATCATGATTTCCTGGTCTGTGTTTGTCATGATCCCGTCGTTCGTGCTGGCTTCTTTGTTTTTTATTGTCGAAAGAAAGCAGACAATGAAGGATGAATTGTTGAAGCGGTTCCATTTTTAAATGGAGGATGGTATTTACAAGAAACCAATATATCGGTACAATCGATACAGACAATGCAGTCCATTTTAAAAATGCGATTGACTGCTTTCGACGGCACTGGAAGAGAACAAACAATATGTGACAGCAGGATAAATATAGAAATGACGGAGATAGGTGAATGAAATCGATAGCTAAAATGAATCGGCCAATTTCAAAAAGAATTATATCTACTTCAGGAGAGCGCGTCTGCCATTTATTAACTAAAAAAATGATCATTCGCTTTCTTTTGGCATCCATGCTTTTATGCTCCATGCTTCTAGGCTCATGCAAAGATTCCGGACAAGTCAGCCCTGGAATGAAAATCGGATCGGAAGGGGTGGATTTTGCCAAAGCCCTTACAACACAATTTCCTTATCGCAAAGCTTACTCCGAACAGGAAAAGAGTGTGGCGGCACTGATCGAAAAAGAATTGAAGAAAATGAATTACAAGCCTGAAATGGTGACATTCGGCGCGGATGGCAAGATTTCCCAGAATATCATCGTCAAGATTCCAGGCAATGGATTTCAAACCGAGATATCAAAAGCTGCCAGCGCGCAGAATGCTACCATACGGAAGCAGGTCCTCGTCGGAGCCCATTATGATACGGCGATCGGGATCGAGAGCCGGGAAACCTATCCTGAATATGACGGAATTCAAGAAAATGCCTCCGGAGTGGGTGCATTGATCTCCATCGCGAAGGAATTGAAGGGCAAAAGCAACGGATATGATGTCATTCTGGTGTTTTTTGGCGCTGGAAACGATAACTTTGCCGGAGCGAATAATTACTTTACCGGCATGACGAAAGAAGAAATTGCAAAAACCGATGTGATGTACTGCATCGAAAGTATTTATGCGGGAGACAAACTATATGCCCATGCAGGGATAAACTCCATCCAAAAAGGCGTGAAATACGAAAAGCGAAGAAAATTATACGAACTTTCCGAAGTGGCGATTGCCAATTCCATTGATCTGCGTTTCAATGAATCCGATTTGGATATTGATGTGAATAATGACAAAGTACCGGATGTCTATCGCGAAATCACTACAACAAAATCAGATTATTCCGTATTCGACAATGCCAATATTCCTTGCGTTTATATCGAATCCTACGATTATTTCGGAGCGACCCCGGATTTACAGCAAGAGAGTAAAAATCCGGCATTCGGAACAACAAAAGGCAAAATACGGGGCACGAATTATGATTCGCTGATCAAACTAGCCGCTGTTTTTGAAGAAAACCGCCTGGAGAAAAGAATTAAGAATACCGCGTTCCTTATTGTGGAAGGCATTGCAAAAGGAATGTACAAGTCTTCTGCATCTTCAAAAGCCGCTTCCAGCATTGCGGTCTCATCCAAATAAAAAGGCTATTCGTAATAGAGATAATACCGTAAAACATCGGTAATGGCCCATTTAAAGCTGATGGATTGAAATTTCCCCGGGACCAGTGTTGAAAATTTTTCATGACTGGAATCCGGACTGTCATTGCAGATGCTTGGAACCGGAAATTCACAGCCATCCGGGAAAATGGTGGAGAAAAAGCCGATCAGAACCTGTGAATTCAATGTGACACAAGCATTTACTGCGTTTTCCGGCAGCAGCATGTCAAGACGAAAACGCACGGGATGCGCCATATCAAAAGTGAATTCGACAATACTGCAGTGTGTATCAGGAAACGAAACCGCTTGTTTTATCATGATGGCTTCCTGTCCAACCTCAATAATATGCGTTTTATTCTGCAATTCAGAAACAGCAAGGCCATCGAATCTTTTTTCCCCTGTTATCATAGAACCTCCATTGATCAAACCGCATGAATCGGGTTGCATGCGGAAGCTTTATATTCAACAAAGCAATATTATATCAATCGAAAAGAATGTTGTAAATGAATGATCCGGAAAAATACGGGATCAATACGAAAATACAGGAAACAAATAGAGAAGGGCGGATGACGCGATATGCCGGAACCAATTGATACAGCTTATATCCATATTCCATTCTGCAAGGCGAAATGCTTTTATTGTGACTTTATTTCTTATGCGAATCAAGACGATCACATGGAAGAATATTTTAATGCGTTGGTTCGTGAAATCCAACTGGTCGATTCATTCTATACTCAATCCGGAATCGGGTGGAGAAGCCCGTTGAAAAGCATCTTTTTTGGAGGGGGAACCCCAAGCTATGTCCCGTCAAAGTATATTGTCAGAGTACTGGATGAATTGCGGATGAAATTCGGATTTGCGGAAGGCGTTGAAATCACACTGGAGTGCAACCCGGGGACTGTTGACCGCCAAAAGTTTTACGATTATAAAAGTGCCGGAATCAACCGGATCAGTATCGGGTTACAAAGTTCCTCCGATAAGCTGTTGCAGAAAATCGGACGAATTCATACACTAAGAGAATTCGAACAGTGCATGGACGATGCGGACAAGGCCGGACTGATGAACCGGAATGTCGATTTGATGTTCGGCCTTCCATCCCAGACAATGAAAGAGGTGAGAGAAAGCATCCGGCTGGTTCTCCAAAGAAAGGTTGCCCATGTGTCGTTTTATTCTCTTATTCTCGAGGAAGGGACTCCCTTTTATCAAAAATATAAGTGCAATTCCGACTTGCTTCCTTCCGAGGATTTGGAACGAGAAATGTATTGGTCGGGTATCGAGGAACTGACCAGAAACGGATATTTGCATTATGAGATAAGCAATCTTGCAAAACAGGGTTATTATTGCAATCAAAACATCGCCTATTGGAAAACACGGGAGTATTTCGGATTCGGGGCAGGCGCTCATTCCTACCAGCAGCGGACACGGATCGAAAATGATATCGGCATTGGGTCGTATATTCGAAGGATACAGACATTTCAAGGCTGTTCCAATGCTCCGGGCGCTGCAGAAAAGAACATTCTATCAAAAAAAGAACGGGAGCTTGAATTCTTCATGCTAGGCTTTAGATTACTGGAAGGTGTTGATATCAGAGAGTTTGAACGAATATTCCAGTCAAAAGCCGATCCGTATTTTCCCGGTTTGGAGAAACTGACAGAGCAAGGCCTTCTTGTTCATAAACAGGATTCTTATCGACTGACGAAACGGGGCATTGATTTTGCAAACCAGGTATTCATGGAATTTGTGTAAACGGTAAACATTGCAAATGAAAGCCGGATGCAAATGAAATGAATAATATTCCATAAGAAACATCACAATGGAAATATATTTTGTAATGCTATAAAATGATATTTCCAACATATTTCTTGCAAAGATATTGACACATCCCCTGTTATATACGATAATGTTTAAATTGTATACAATTTGATGGAGGACGAAAATGGGATTGACAATCGCACAGAAAATCATAAAGGAACACTTAATCAGCGGAGAAATGAAAGTCGGAGAAGAAATCGCGCTTCGGATCGATCAGACGCTTACCCAGGATTCAACCGGAACCATGGCCTATCTCCAATTTGAAGCCATCGGTATTCCGCGGGTTCGGACGAAACTCTCCGTTGCCTATATCGACCATAATACTCTGCAGACTGGTTTTGAAAATGCGGATGATCACAAATACATTCAAACGGTCGCATCAAAATATGGAATTTTATTCTCCAAGCCAGGCAATGGCGTCTGCCATCAGGTTCACATCGAGCGATTCGCGGTGCCCGGACAGACATTGCTTGGATCAGACAGCCATACACCGACATGCGGAGGCCTTGGAATGCTCGCCATCGGGGCGGGTGGACTGGATGTCGCGGTGGCGATGGGCGGCGGTGCGTATTACATATCAATGCCGAAAATGTGCAAGGTCGAATTGACCGGACATTTGCAGGAATGGGTCAGTGCCAAGGATATTATTCTTGAGGTGCTTCGAATCCTGTCTGTTAAAGGCGGTGTCGGAAAAATCGTCGAATATGCAGGGGAGGGAATCCGATCACTTTCTGTCCCGGAACGTGCCACGATAACAAACATGGGGGCCGAACTGGGCGCAACGACATCCATTTTCCCCAGCGACCAGGTCACACGGGCTTTTATGAAAGCACAAAAAAGAGAACAGGATTTTGTCGAGCTGGTATCCGATCCCGATGCGGCTTACGATGAAGTCATCACCATCAATTTATCAGAATTGAATCCAATGGTCGCAAGGCCTCATAGCCCCGACAATGTGGCATGCGTGGAGGAAGTCGGGCCGATTCCGGTGGACCAGGTATGCATCGGAAGCTGTACGAACTCCTCTTTACTTGATATGATGAAAGTCGCTTCCATTTTAAAAGGCAAAACCGTGGCGCCCGAAGTCTCACTTGTCATTGCTCCCGGCTCCAAGCAGGTATTGAATATGCTGGCTCAAAACGGTGCGCTGTCCGATATGATCGCATCCGGCGCCAGAATACTGGAAGCGGCATGCGGTCCTTGTATCGGAATGGGGCAATCCCCGAAGACCGACGCTGTTTCCTTAAGGACAAACAACCGGAATTTCTATGCAAGAAGCGGCACCGCATCGGCGCAAGTCTACCTTGTCAGTCCGGAAGTCGCAGCAGCCAGCGCAGTGAACGGGTTCCTGACCGATCCGAGGTCGCTGGGCGCTATGCCGAAAATCGAGCTTCCACAGACATTTTTTATTAATGACAATCTTGTCATCCACCCCGCACCAAAAGGCAATGATGTCATCGTTGTCCGCGGGCCGAATATCAAACCGTTCCCGATCAACAAACCTCTTGAGGATACGGTTTCGGGGAAAATTCTGATTTGCCTTGAAGACAACATCACCACGGACCATATCATGCCATCCAATGCGAAACTGCTGCCATACCGCTCCAATGTGCCTTATCTGGCGGAATATTGCCTGGCTCCCTGTGATCCCGCGTTTCCTGAACGAGCAAAGGAGAACCATGGCGGATTTATTCTCGCCGGAACGAATTATGGCCAGGGCTCCAGCCGGGAGCATGCGGCGCTGGCTCCTCTGCAGCTTGGTGTAAAAGGTGTCATCGCGGTTTCCTTTGCCAGAATCCATATGGCAAACTTGATCAACAGCGGAATCATTCCGATGACTTTTGTTGAAGCGTCGGATTACGCGAAAAACGAAATCGGCGATGAATTGGTGATGAATCACGCGATCCGGCAGGTAGACCGTGCAACCGAGGGGGTTTTTGCCGAAATATTAAACAAGACAAAGAATTTCACTTTTCTGGTCCGTCTCGACATATCCGAGCGACAGGCAAACATGATCAAGGCCGGCGGAATGCTGAATTATACCAGACAGGCCGGGAAATAGGAACACAGAACAAACAAAGTCCGGATTCTTCCTTTTATCAAAATGAACTGGAAATGAAATAAATTTGAAAAGAATCTAGTAAAATAATAAGAAATGATTTTTTAAACAATCGAATGGATTCATTACAACGGGGTGATTGCAATGCATAATGGAAAACATGGAATGTTGCGCTTTACAGTTTATAATCGTTTGCGTGATGATATTCTGAATCAAATTTATAAAAAAGGCGAGGCATTGACAGAAAGCAAGATTACGAAAGATCTGGGGGTCAGCAGGACTCCTGTACGGGAATCTTTTGTACAGCTTCAGCTCGACGGGCTGGTAGATGCGATTCCCAATAAAGGGGTCATCGTCCGCGGCTTGAGTATCATGGATACACAGGACATGTATGATATTCGGGCATATATAGAAGGAATTGCGACAAAGAGAGCCTGCGAGAACATCACAGACGAAAAACTGGATCAGTTGAAAGACGCGATCAGCAAAGAAGAAGAGTATACCGGACACAAGGATTATCAAGGGTTTCAATCCGCGGATTATCAATTCCACGATCTGATCGTAAAATCAAGCAACAGCCGGATTTTCGAAAACATGCTGATCACCATGATCCAGTATACCCGGATCGCGCGTGTCAAATCCCTGTCATTGGAGGGACGCGCACAAGAGTCGATCAACGAACACCAGGCCATTTATCAAGCGATAAAAAATCACGAGGCAAACCAGGCAAAGGAATTGATGGAGAAACACATCCGAAATGCAAAGGAAAGCTTCATCAAAACTTTATTAACAAAGGAGAACGAAGAAAATGACAGACAATAAAATCAACAGAGATGAAACGTTCGAAGCGCTTGTCGAGTCTGCAACCATCTATGGCAGAATTGATCCGGACCATTACCAAAAATACAATGTGAAACGCGGATTGCGGAACGAGGATGGAACCGGCGTTCTGGTCGGATTGACCGAAGTCGGCGAGGTCTTTTCGTATATCATGGACGATGGAGACCAGGTTCCTGCAGAAGGCCGCCTGTTTTACCGCGGAATCGAAATAAACGATCTTGTCAATGGCTTCTATCAGGAAAAACGATTCGGATTTGAAGAATGCGTGTTTTTGCTTTTGTTCGGCGAACTTCCAACAAAAGACCAGTTGGATAATTTTGTTGAATTGTTGTCAAGTTTTCGCAGACTACCGCACAATTTCGTGGAAGATATGATTCTGAAAATGATGCAAAAAAAGCACTATGCAACGCGGGAT
>CAZJXH010000125.1:0-10529 GCA_964549475.1 uncultured Oscillospiraceae bacterium | reverse complement strand
ACCCGGCTGTTCAATGGTCAATTTGAAGTAATCGCTGTCATCCGGATAATTGATGGCTGCATCAATTGGCTGAGTAAAAGTAATTGGCGAAGCTTCTGATATGGCATTTCCGAAATCATCTGCCAAATCATTCAAGGTATAAGTCAGCTTGTATGTACCCCATTTTTCGGGATAGTAATCTTTAACAGAAAGATAATAGGTTCCCGGCTCGACAGTCATGGATATTTTGAAATTCTTATCCGCATAGCCATCATCATCTTCCATAAGAATCTGACCGGAGCGATCGTATAATGTTCCAAACGTATCGGTATCCAGCTGTGTGTTTGCCGTGAAAAGCGACTTCTTGTTTATAGTGATTTTAAAAAAGTCCACATCCCCGGCATAATCGATCGCAAAGTCCAGGGAAGCGCTTTCAGCGGGCAGGGTGGCGGCTTCCTGCATGGAGTTTCCAGCATCGTCTTTGCTCACTGTTGAAACGGTTGATTGCAAGGTGTATTTGCCGACTCTGTCGCTATAAAAATCCCTGATTTCGATGGAATAAACACCTGGGACAAGTAATTTCCTGATAATGAAATTCTTCTCGGCATAACCATCATCGTCTTCCATCATCACGCTGCCGGAGCTGTCCATAAGTGTCCCAAAAGTATCCGTAGAACCTTGCGTGTAAATTTCTACATTTGAAGTCTTAGTCACTTCAAATGTGTAGGCATCGACCTCGCCGTTTTCATCAATTCCAGCCTCAACGGCTGTGCCCAGAATATATTGTACCGAAGATGCCGTAATCACCGGAGTGTCACAAAAAGTTTCCGGGACAATGGCAGATATTGCCGTCAGCAGCAGGGAAAGAATTACCAGGGAAGAAACCCATTTCGCCTTGATCACACTCATGTACAACTCCTCGTGACTTAATTTGAATATAGTGGAATTATAACATGGAGGAATCTCAACCCACTCCTTTTTGAATCTTTTTTCACTCTCATCTGATTGCAGGAAAGCGGATATTCAGAATAATTCAAGACATTCATATTAAACATGTTTTTCAGAGGTATACTTAATCAATGATGGACTATTGCCTGAGCAATTCTGCCGGCATTTTCTTAACTAGCTTTTTCAGACTGGTAAATGTATAGAAGCACACAAATACCATAAAGCAAATCCCAAGCGTGATTAGCGAGACAAAAGGATATTTAAAATTTATAAATGACATTTCTGTTAATAGATAAGGCAAAGCATTCACAAACAAGCCTGTTATTGACAACGAAAGAATTGATGCTATAAATGAAATAGCGATAGCGTCAAACCACAAGGTTAACAGTACGTCTTTGTCAGTTGCTCCAAGGCTCTTTATAATTGCCACTTCTCTTTTACGTTCTAATACTGCGATTTTAGAAAAAGAGCTTAGCATTGCTAAAGAAATTAATATCGTTATCAGTCCAACGAGAATTATCGCCCACTTGAAAAAGCTTGTTTGCTTGGAAATATTATTTTTTAAGTTTTCTAGCTGTAGTAAACAGGTAAACTCTTCAGTGTTATTTATTTTTTCTTTCACACTTGCGACATTAATTGTCTGAGGAAGATATGCTTCCAGAACAGTAGGTTCAATTTTCTGTAAATCAGTAATCAGTGGTTTTTGAAACCTCATTTCGATTTTGTCCGATATATAAACGCCAGTAATAGATAATTCAAAAAGGCCATTGTGACTTAATACTATCTTTTTTGATGTTAATTCTTTAATCATATTTTCAGATAAAGGCTCTGTCATAATATCATTTTCAAGGTAACCAGACTGGACATTAAGCCCTCTGAGTGCGTGTGGTAAAAGAGCTGAGCTAATCATTATTTCATTTTTATTTACAGGCAAATGGCCGTACAATATGTCCTCAGTTCCTTGAATTTCTTTCATTGAACCATAAATACCACCTGTCCTAACTGTTATCGGTTCAGAATTTGTTTTTTCTTCATTAAACTCGTTAAGTTCGACTCTGTTAAATAATTCAGATGTTAATTTTTTCTCAAGTAGTTCTTCTATTTTAATAGAGCTTACAATGCTATATATTTTATCAAAAGGATTAATGGTCGTGTTTATCCCAACGATTTTTAAAATAATGCTTTTTCCGGATCCATCATTTAGAGCGATTTCTTTACCAATGCAGGAATCTCCGAATAATGCTTTTGCCACATCAGCGGCAAGAATTATTTCGTCTTCATTTTTTAAAAATTCGCCTTCAATATTATATGACATTACTCGTTCTTTGAAGAATTCATTAATATTTATTTGCTTTATCACAGCCACGTTTGTCAGATTTTGATTGCTAAACAGCCATGTATCACTTTCCGTATATATTGGGACGATTGCCTGCGTTTTATATGTATTTTTAATATAGTCAACATCTGTTTCACTAAAAGGGGTTTCTTTATAGCCCATATTCGCTGTATAGGAATAAAATATGCTTATCAAATCATTCTCCAAGTAATTCACATTTACTTTTTTTGAGACACTATTTCCAATATTGTTAAAATTAAAAACGATTGCCAAGGCGCTGATAGCTAGTGAAAGAACAATTGCTACTGATAATATCCTGGAAAATCTTATTTTAAAGCTATTGCAGCCGAGCATAATCACAGCTTTCCAATTGACAGCTTGTTTTCGGCTTCTTCCTTTAGATATAGGCTCAATGACAATTGCTTGATTAATATGCTCTTTGGGTTTAAAATCATCGGTGATTTCGCCATCAGCAACAGTGATAATTCTATCTCCAAATTTATGGGCCATATCAAGATTATGGGAAACAACAACAATATGTTTGCCATATTTCATGCTTACAAGAGATTCGAATACTGTTTTTGCATTCTCAGAGTCCAAATTACCGGTTGGCTCGTCAGCAAGTATAATGGTAGATTCCTTGCAAATGCTTCTTATGATTGCAACTCTTTGTTTTTCTCCACCTGAAAGGGTTTCAACAGATTGGTTTTTATCATTAATACTTAGCTTATTGATTTGTTCATCAATATCAGAAATTTTTTCTTCCATATGGGAATAAAGCAGTCCAAGCTTAATATTTTTTTTCACAGACAAGCCGGAGATAAGGTTATAATCTTGAAAAATGAACCCAACGTTTTCAGCTCTATATCTTGTCAAATCGCTTCTAATATCTTTTTCGTCATAATAAATGCAGCCAGAGCTTAGTGTGTCTAAGCCCCCGATCATGTTAAGCAACGTGGATTTCCCGGCGCCTGAACTTCCAACAATGAAGGTGATCTCATCCTGATTTATTACTAAATTAATGTTATGCAATATTTTTTTATCACCGAAGTTTTTACTGACTCCTTGTATCTTAATCACTTTTTGTCCCCCCCATTACTAATTTCATCATACTATTTCCATGCAATATTGACTCAAAGTCAATATGTGATTTATCTTTTGCGTTATAGCTATAAATGCCATCTATCACTTGAACGGATTCAACATATTTTTTTTGATCTGGAAGAAAGTTATAATTATTCAATAAACCGAAACATACAAAAAATCGATATGTCGAATTGATATCCGGTGTATATTGATCACCCTGACTTACTTTACTGCCACCGTCAATCGTTAAAGTATTATAAACATTGTAGAATAATTCATCATTGACAAGTCCTGTATCTAAAATTGTATCTAAAATGAATAAATCCGTAATTAACAGACTATTCATTATATCGTTGTTATTTATTGCTTTCTTTATACCCTTTTCTATCTTATCCCTTTGCCTTTCATTAATATTAATATCGAAATTGAACACTTGCAAGTCCATTACTATCTCAAGTGTTTTCCTTGCAATAAAAATATTTTCACTGACATTTTTATCAAAAGCTAATGATTTTATCGACTTGTCGATAATTTTCTGAATATTTTTTACACTGCAACTAATTTTGTAATCATTATTCAATTGATCTAGCATAATAGTGTAATATAAATTATTGATTATATCTGAAATACCATCCATATCATTGATTTTGCTATAATTCTTATTGATATAATTTTGCATTTTCTGTTTATCAATCTCGAATCCAACGTTCTTTGATAAAATTATTCCATAAAATGTTGTCAAAACATCAATATCCTTTTCTTTTGCGAATAGGGGTTCAGAAGCTATAATCGTATTTACTTTATTTTTTATATATGAATTAAACTCGGTATTATCATAACGATCAATGTTTTGGATTGCATTGCTTAACATATAAAAATCTGTTTCGTCAGGCAGGGCATCTTTTGTTAGCTTGTGATAAAATATTTGGATTTTTTCATTGGAATGATTATTATCGAAAATATCGGCTATATTACAATATTCAGAATATGCTAAAGCCGTTTCAATACTATTTATTGTCATGTTTTCATATTGATTTTTCCAAAATTCAAACCAATTTTTATGTTTCGATAAAAGAGAATCGTCAATAAGTCCAATTATTGAATAACAATATAGAATGTCTCCTCCAGAATTATAAAATGTAATTGTTTTGTCCGTAGAAAATTCATAGTTTTCATAAACCTTTTGTATGCCAGTAATAATATTGAATTCTTTAAGTGTTGATATGCCAGGTATGGTTTTACAGCATAAAGCTGTAACCACAATCTTAATATTCACAGTATCATCAGCACCATTTAAAAAAAAGAGTTTTTCTTCACTGTCATAAAATTTTTGTAAGCAATCAACAACGTCGTTTTCATTATAGGTGATATTGAAGCATTTGCAGATATTGATGTAATAAATAAGATTTAATATACTCAATGAATGCAGGTCAACCTGCGCTAATTCAGACATTTTCCCATTAAGCGCTGTCAAGGTCGTGTTATTATTTAGTGTTTTTGAAATTTCCACTAAGGAGTTGGCAAAATAAAGGTCTGTACTCACATAATCAGCTTTAAATCCAAAATATTCATCTGTCATAATAACATCGTTTTGTAGTTTTTTAGTAATATTGTCTTTTTCTTCAGCAGTTAATAAAAATGATGTATCGAAGTTTTCGGTAAAACTATACTTCTCTTTTATTTCATACTCTTTAGGATTATTAACGAAAAATGCAGCCACCAGAATCAGGCATAGTGATAGTGCAATAACTATCTTTGTTATTGTTTTTTTCATGCGATTCCCCCCTGCTTGAATTATCAAAAAATGATTCTGGTAATTTACTTCAAGCAAATCACCCTGTATTTTACGCTTTTACATTGATTTTACGCTTAGTCAGAAAGGTTCTTACTATATCAAAACATGCATCTTGGTAAGTCTACAACAACACATCTTATTCAAAGGCCAACACCGCGGTTTATTCAATTAAGTTCCCCATGTGTAAAAATTCGAACCAAATTGAACAACAGAACTTGTTCTCATGCCAAGGTTCCAGGCCGCAAGCAACCCGATAAGCTTATAATTAAAATCGACATTTATTTGCCAAGTGTTGCTAAGCGAATATGCAAATGTTGCTGAATGCCCGCTGATAGTTGCACTTACATTAGGTCCAGATGGATTACAGCCAATACTCATTGAGCCCACTCCTGAGCAGCTCAAAATGTCATTATGACTAATGCTGTCGGCGTTATATGGACTAGTACCCATCCATCTAGTGCAGGACGTTCCATCAGCACCCCACCAGACATCCCAGAAATTTTCTTGTCCCCAAAACGAGCAATTGTATTGAGTATAGGAATAACTGCTATTCATGTTTTTTGTGGCGTAACCACTGGCGGCACTTGCTGTAACAGTAGATATAGATATTATTGCCATAACTATCATAACAACAATGATTTTACGATTAATATGCAACATAATTATTCTCCTTTCTTTTTTACTTTTTATTGAACCTTTCTTTCTAAGCACCACCAGTTTATTTTTAGCTCAGCTCTTGCTAGAATATATTCAAGAGCAGCGCATCCGGTGTAAATAGAACCCCCTC
This sequence comes from uncultured Oscillospiraceae bacterium, assembly GCA_964549475.1. Lineage (GTDB taxonomy): Bacteria > Bacillota > Clostridia > Saccharofermentanales > UBA5734 > JBBQKF01. Next base: position 4,598 of record CAZJXH010000125.1, on the reverse strand, counting down.
CCCATATTAATTGTTATACTATCCACGACTTGTTTTATCCTGTTTATTATTAATAACAGACCAATTCTTATCTTTCAAGTTTCTAAATACTCATTATCTTCAACTTTTACCATCCCTTTCTTTTTACTATAAACTCCCTTATGGTATCATCTTGAATAAAATCTTCAATAGGATTTACATAAACAATGGCTAAAATGTAATAAATAAAAATTGTTAGCCGTTTTTTGTCAATGCTACAATTGTAATAAACTCGTTTTCATTGTTTTCACGCTCCAGATTTCCATTGTATTTTTTGCTCTGTGTTAATTTATGACATCGTATATCACCTTTGCCGTTTTAAGAATCTATCAATGTCAGGCTATATTATCACCATTTCATATCTACTGGATTTTCACGAGATCAACAGGCCGATGTTCATAGACTACCTCCCAGGTATTTTAGAAAAAGACGTTTGACTTCTTTATATTTTAACTGGCTGATCGGAACAATGGCTCCGTCGGATAGATCGAATTGATACATTTTCAATTCCCGTACATAATCAAAATTTACAATATAGCTTTGGTGGCAACGACAGAATCCCAGCGGCATGCTTTTTTCGATGAGATCCAGTTTTGAATAAACTATCCTCCTGTTCTTTCCCTCGTGTACGATTATGGTCCGTTTATTGTTTTCAAAATATTTGATTCCCTTGAAATTTAAACTGATGACCGTTCCTTTTGATTCGATTACAATCGTAGCGTCTCTGGTGCTTTCTTCGATATCTTGGATAGCCAGGTTGATAGCAGACAGCAGCTTTGTGTCATCCATCGGCTTTTCGACAAAATAAATCGGTATGATTTCAAAAATTCCACCTACGAATCCGATCTGTCCGCTGATAAATATAACCCGTATATCGGGATAACTTGATTTAAGCCTTTCGGCTACCTTTATTCCATTGTCAATGACAAGATCGATGTCGATGATGAGAATATCAAGTTCGCCCTTTAATATAATATTAATATGATATTCCAGTTCTCTGGACGTGGTAAATTCGGAAACCCTGCATTGTTCTCTGAATCTTTTCTTGATAAATTCGCTAATATGATCAACGGTTACTTTATGGTCATCACAAATCGCGATTTTATACATGATACCTCCTGATGGATACTATAATTATTTAAAGTTTAATGCTGAATAAACCTGTAGAAATAGCCTTTTTCAATTTTCCAGATACTACGGAATTAGAATTTGCTGTGATTTCTGATTTTGCTTCGTCTAAATTCTCGAGTTGGTTTTTAAGGTAAATAATTTTCCAGCTTATCTTTTATAGTAATCATCGTTGGTTCCCAAAGCTCTTCACAATAAGATGCCCTGCAGCTGATACGGTTTGTTATTAAACGTCTGATCCATTTATTTTCTCCCGTTTCTTCTTATTTTGCCTAATTGCTCCCTTCCTTTGGCTACACCTCTGTTACTGTTTCATTTCATTTAGTAAACAATTATTACGTACAAAACAAGCAAAAGCTTCCGTTCGAACCTTTCTATGCGATCCTGATTTCTATAATAAAAGCAATGAAAAACAGCCTGAATCCCGTTTAATAAAAGGATTTCAAGCTGTTTTCACCTGTCGGAAAAGTGTAGTATGATTTATTTCTGATATCTCTTTTTAAAATATTATTTTGCTTTCCTTGCAGATTTGATCCTGGTGATGTATTGCTCCATGATTTTTGATATGGACTCGTAATCCCCTTTTTTCGCTCCTGCAGCAAGGTTTCCTCCGACACCGACCGCCTCGGTGCCCGCTTTGATCCAGCCCGAGACATTGTCAAGGCTTGCTCCGCCGGTCGGAATGAGAGGAGCATGGGAGATCGGCGATTTGATGGCTTTGATGATCGCCAGCCCGAACAGCTCGCCAGGGAAGATTTTCACTATGTCAGCGCCCGCCTCCATACATTCCACAACTTCCCGGATGGTCATCGCGCCCGGCATACAGGCAATCTGATAACGGTTGCACAGCCAGACCATCTCTTTGTTCAGGTATGGACTCGACAGGATGACGAAGGAGCTTGTGGTGAATGCGATACTGGCGATGTTTGCAAGACACAAGATCAATAAAGGATGCATCTTCCATAATGACCGAGGCATCCGAAAAGGATTCACTTCATTAATTTTATGTAACGATTTTATCACATGACGCTCGTCCATTGCAACGTAACCCTTCATAAATAATTACTTCCTTGCTCCGCTTATGCGCGCCACTAATAGACAGATTTTTAACGCCTTTCTGTGAAATGGGTGTGCAATCCGAATGCAATCCGACATGTTCTGAGGAATAGGCGAAAAAAATTGCAATAGGCATTTAGAAGATTTTAAATCGATAAACCGAGTAATATTGATCAATTGTTTCTTTGAGACCATTATAGCTAAAAAACAATAGCCACCTTGCCGCATTGACCGTCTGCCATAAGGGCATAAGCCTCGCCTGCTTTCTCCAAAGGAAATTCATCGGTAATCAAATCTTCCGGATGAATGTTCCAACGCACCAGATGTTCCACCAGCTCTTCCATTCTCCAAAGACTGGTAACCCAGGAACCGTATATGGTCTTCTGGCCATGGATGATATCAGGGCTTGGATTGAATGTACAAGTGCCACCTTCTCCTACCATTGCAATCTTCCCCCATTCACGTGTTGCGCGGATTGCCAAAGCCCTGCCTGAATCGTTTGCACTCGCATCGATTGAACGTTCCACTCCATGTCCCCCTGTAACTTCAAGAATTTTAGCCAGCGCATCATCGCTGGGCTGGAATACATGGTCTACCAAACCAAGTTTTTTTGCAATATCAATACGGCGCTCATTAAATTCAACACCAATTAACTTATTTGCACCCATCGCCTTTGCTATCATCAAAGCTGCCAATCCGACAGGACCTAATCCCACAACCAGAACAGCATCGTTGCCAGATATGCCGATTTTTTCAATCGCTTCATAAACAGTGCCAAAACCACAAGCAACCTGGGCACCGTCTTTAAATGTCAATTCATCTGGCAACGCGATCAAGTCCTTTTCATCTGCAAGGATGTAAGGTGCCATGCCACCATTTCTCTGCCAGCCATATGCTGCACGGAAAGTGCTTTTACAGCTGATGTAGTATCCTTTTCTGCAATCGTAGCATACACCACAGCCAGATATGTGGTAAACAATGACTCTGTCGCCTTTTTTAAATCTCTTTAATCCTTCGCCTTCTTCTTCAACAACACCGCAAGGTTCATGTCCTGCAATCATTCCTGGAATATATCCTTCGGGTCCTTTTCCAAGATGCTCTCTATAAATACAGCGTATATCGCTTCCACAGATTGTTGTTGCTTTCGTCTTTATGAGAACCTGACCATGTCCTGGTTTCGGAATATCAAATTCTTTGAATTCGACTGTACTGTTACCCGGCAATATTGCTCCCATCATCTTTTGCTTTTTTATCTCCATTTTCTTCCACTCCTTTTATATAATAATATTTGGGTTCTGGTGCAAAATTATTTTTATCTATCTTTTCATTTCTACTATTGATAAAATTATAGCACTTTTACTTTAGGAGTTTTTGGAAAATATAGATTACCCGGGTCAGAAAACCGATAGAATTGATTCTCTCCGGTACTCTTTTCACGATTCTTATAACCATCTTCAATGAACTTCCCAAAAGTCTCCCCAAAGGATGCATCGAGTACTTCGACTATGAGTACCATATCCAAATCTTTGGTTGCTCGAAATGGAACCTTTCTCTCATCATTCCGAAGAGTGTGTGATGTCACCTCTTTGTACCGGACCCCGGATTGTATGGATTTTTATGATAATTTTTCTTAAATTATGATGCTCCTGCTCAGATTGTACTGTAGATTGATATGGGTGTATAATCGCCGGAATGTCTACCCGATAATCTGTACTTTCAATGTATTCGTTGTTCCACTCATCCCGACCGGTGAACCGCCGGTGATGACCACGATATCGCCGGTGCCTACCACTCCGGATTCTATGGCTTTGGAGACACCCGTCTCAAAGAGTTCGTCCAGCGAACCGGCAACAGAGACAAGATACGGGTGGACTCCCCAGGATAGTGCAAGCTGTCTGTAGGGTCGGTGGGAGACTGTCGTCGCAATGATCGGACAGGCCGGCCGGAAACGGGAAATCAGCCTGGCAGTGCGGCCGCCGTGCGTGACAGCGATGATGGCGCCTGCTTTCAGGTCCTGGGCGGTGGTGCAGGTCGCATGGCTGATGGCGTTGGCAATACTGACTGTCATTTCGTGTTTTGCCACATTGAAACGCTCCCAGTAGTCGATGGATTTTTCGGTCTGGAGAGCGATACTGACCATCATGGCCAGGCTCTCAAGGGGATACCGGCCGGAGGCGGTTTCTCCAGAGAGCATGACCGCACTTGTGCCATCCAGGATCGCATTGGCGACATCGCTGACTTCGGCACGGGTGGGACGGGGATTTCGGATCATCGAATCAAGCATCTGCGTGGCGGTGATGCTGGGTTTGCCGATCCGGTAACATTTTTCGATCATGTATTTCTGGACAGTCGGGACCTCCTGGATCGGAATCTCGACGCCAAGGTCACCGCGGGCG
>CAZJXH010000124.1:0-10533 GCA_964549475.1 uncultured Oscillospiraceae bacterium | reverse complement strand
GCATCAAATATTTGAAAGGAGAGTATGATTTAGCTGTCAACTATATCATACAAGTATTGATTATGCGTGCAACTGCATTAAATGTAAGTAATTTTCGTGGGATTAAAAGCGCTTCGCTAAGATTCCCTGATAGTAGTCGTATACTCTGCCTAATTGGAGCTGGCGACTCAACAAAGTCAACAATTCTACAAGCTATCGAATATACCTTATGGCCTAATTATTCCTTAAATATATTTGACACGGATTTTTATAATTGCATTATAACTGAAAAAATAATTCTTGAGTTAACTTTGACTGAAATACCAGACAAGCTATTAACTGAGGATAAATTTGGATTATATTTAAGAGGTAATATTGATGAGGATGATGATGAGCCAAAGGATGATATTGCAACAAAATTAACAGTTCGTTTAATTGTTGATGAAACATTAGAGCCACAATGGTATGTAGTCACTAATCGGCAAGAACCCAGAATTATTTCTCATAAAGATAGAAAACTCCTTTGCTTTGGGAAAATAGACAGTATGTATGAAAATAATTTAACGTGGGGGCGAGGATCAGTTCTAAACAAATATGTTAATTCACAAAGGGAAGCTAAATTGAGCATGGCGCAGCTATTTCGATCAGTTGCTTCTCAATCAGACTTTTCTGCACTGAATGAGATAAATGATACAGTAAAAAAAGTAGCTGCCATATTTGGCGTAGACATATCAGAAAACATTAGCAGTCGCTTTTCTATACAATCTTCCTCATCATTGTCATCAGTAGGATTATTTGATAATGATGCACCGCTATTCCAAAGGGGTTTAGGTTCGCAAAAATTGCTATCCATGGGATTGCAGATGTCTATAAATGACAATGGAATTATTCTTCTTATTGACGAAATTGAAACTGGATTGGAGCCATATCGGATTAGAAGTTTAATAAATGAGCTTCGCGTTCAATTTGCTAAAAAAGATCAAATATTTATTACTACTCATTCACACACTACACTCGTTGAGATGTGTGCCTCAGAATTATATATTATACATTCAGTTGATGGAGTAACAACAGGCTTGACACCCTTAGATGACATAGAAAAAGATGATAAAGATATGCAATCATTATTACGAATACAACCGGAAGCGTTTTTGTCAAGGCGTATTATTATTTGTGAGGGCAAGACTGAATATGGGCTACTCAAGGCACTGGATAATTATTTACAAAAATCAGAAAATTTTAGAATGGCAAGCAAGGGAATTTATTTTATTGAGGGGCAGGGCTCAAATTATGCAAAATACGCAAAACAACTTCATAAGCTCCATTACAAAACCTGTGTATTAATTGACAATGACAGAACGAGTGATAAAAAAACCAATTTAGAGCTTAGCAAAATGGGGATAGAAGTATTTCAGTGGGACGAAGGAAAATCAATTGAAGACCAGATTTTTTACGATTTTGATGTGCCTGTGATTAATGCTTTTATCGAGTTGGCCACTATAGGTGATAAAAATATATATAACCAAATTTACGATGTTCTGGATCTTGGCGATACATGTACTTCGGATTTTAAATATCATTTAGAAAAAGACCTTGAAGATGAAATTAGTGTAAAGGCTAAAATTGGCTTCTGCGCAAAAACTTATAAATGGTATAAACGTATTGATTATGGCGAAAAATTTGGAAATATTATTTTTCAACATTATGATGATCTCTCTTTAAAATCTAAAACAAAAATTGTGATCAATGCTCTAATAAAATGGGTGAAAACAAATGATGATCGTTAATTATGAACCTTTATTAGACTTGCCATGCGTTGCTATAATAGCTCCAGCAGGTCATGGGAAAACAGAAGCAATTGCAGAAATGGTAGCTTTAACACAAGGGCACCAATTAATTTTAACTCATACAAATGCAGGAGTATTTGCATTGCAAAAGAGGTTACAGAAAAAGGAGGTAGATCCAAAAAAATATTCAGTTCAAACGATAGCAGCTTTTTGTATGAGATGGTGTATGGCATACCCAAAAACTGCTGAAATTGATAAAAATGTCACTCCGCAAATTGATGCAAAAGCATTCTATAAACAATTATATCCAGGAACAGGAAAAATATTTTCAAACAAATGGACCCGCTCTGTTTTAGCTAATAGTTATTCTGGGTTGTTTGTTGATGAATATCAAGATTGTACTATTGAACAACATGCTGTAGTATGTTCCATGTTACCTTGTTTTCCTGTTCGCATACTGGGAGATCCATTACAAGGAATATTTTATTGGGCTGGAACTTTAGTTGATTGGAAAACGCTTATATTCCCTATAGAAGAACCACTAACGTACCCATGGCGTTGGGAGAAAACAAACCCAGAACTGGGGTTATGGATAAGGAACATGCGGTTCAAACTCCTTGCTGCGCTTGATGGAAACTCGGTTTCTATTGATTTAATAAATTTCCCATCATTTGTACAAATCGTTTCTCCCAATGATGCTGATCTGAGTTTTATAATGAAAAGTACTCAACCTTTTAGATCTGTTATATATCTCACAAATTTGGAAAATCAACAAAAATTATTTGCAAGATTGAGCGGTGGAATTTTTACAACCGATGAAACACAGGAATGCAAGGAATTACATGAATTTGCCTGGAAAATGGATCGATTAGCTGGTTGTGAACGAGCGCTCGCAGTAATGAATTTTTCAGCAGATTGCGCAACTAAAATAAAGGCCGAATTGGGTGCATATTATAAAAATCTCGAAAAGAACTGTAAAAACTTTTCTCGCATCAAAAAACATAAGGTTGCAAGCGAAATCATTGAAGAAATATGCAACTCTAGATTTAATGAAATTAGTCCGCTTTTGCAATGGTTTAATTGGATTGAAAAAGAACCTCAATTTAAAATTTTCAGAAAGGAACTTTTTTTTGAAGTAAAACATTGTATAAAATATGCATCAGAGAATACCATTACATTTGAAGATTCAGCTCGTCTAATTCGTAATAATAATTATTGTAAAAAAAATTCATATAGTTCTAGATATTTATCTTCACGTACCGTCCTGTCTAAGGGATTGGAATTTGAATGTGTCATAATTGATTTAAAAACTCCGATGAAAGCCCAAGACTTTTATGTGGCTTTAAGTCGCGCCACTAAAAAAATAATTATTGTAACAGATAAAGAAAAAATAATTTTCAATTAATAAAAAATTGTGAGCCAGTGTTTATCTATTCTTTCCTTACGAGGTTGTTGGCTTTCCAAAAATTTTAATAAGATTAAAGCCTTCAATTCCAGCTTTGTCAGGAGCTAATGCAACAAATAATATAAATAGAAAGCAAATTTTTCATAGAACAGAAAACAAATCGGTTGCTTTACATTTTAAAAAACAAAATAGCATGATTTATTAAATAATATATACTTATTATGGGGAGTGTGAAAAAGTGGGAAAGAAACACGAAGAATTTTTAAATAATATCTTTTTAGCATGCCCCAATAAAGTTATTGTTGCTAAAAATTTAGGAAAGCTTCTTTGTGATAACTTTCCTGAGATTAAGAAAGATAATGCACGTAAAATAATTGAGGGAGCTTACAAATCAGGAGCAATAAAATGTTCTTCACCAATGACATTCGGGAAAAATCAATACGCATATTTCTCAAATAAAAGAGCTATTACATACAATCTTCTTAAAGGTGTGATCAAGGAATATAAACCTGCTTTACATAGAGTGATTACAAAATTATTTGTCAATAAAGGGATAATTTGTGAAAATGAAATTGTAAAGCTTTCTGGGTGTAGATTATCAAATTACGGTCATTCAATCGCATACATAGATTTGATTTCGGATCTTAATATGCTAAATCTAGTAAAAGATATTATATATAGAAATGTACATTTCTTCTATTTGTCAAAATGGGAAGAAGAAAAAATACCTAGCGAATTAGAGATCAGTTATAAAAAAATTATTGATGAAGCGACAATTATTTCTCTTTTTGTCAATTGGTTGCGAAAAACAAACCTTGTTGACAATTTTGGCATAATGTTTCGTGGTGAAGGAAATAATTTCAGAGGAATTGAAAATAATAATACAATTTGGGATATTTTTGCATTTAGTTCGTCTTTAGGAACTTATGAAAAAGAGCGGCAAAAACCAATTCTTTTAGTTGCTGATTGTTGTATATCTTCAGAATACAATACAATTGATTTTGATGGATTTAGAGAACGTGTAAACATGGTAATTTTTTCGACAAAAGAAGAAAAAAGAAAGGTGATTCCTATTATTTTTTCAAACAGAATAAACCCTCTAGTAATTTCCAATGCTAAAAAACTTAATTATTTAATATTTGATTTGAAATCATTGTTCGGGAATGCTGCAATTGAAATTGTAAACAAATATAACGCAATAAAATTGATTCACAATTCGGAAACAGTTTCAGGTAAAAATGAAACGGAACAAATAGATACTGTCTTAGCAATGATAGATAAGTCTAGTTATGGAGATAATTACGGAAATTTGAAGGGCGATTTGTTTGAATATTTACTGCGTCCCGTTTTTGAAAAAATATATCGTGAAATTAGAATTCAACATAGACCTTTGATTAATGAAGATTCTGTAAAATATGAAATTGATTATTTAATTGATGCAGATAATGAATATATATTTATCGAACTTAAAGGTTATAAAAGTCAAAATATTATTCCTCTTGGTAAATATGATAAAAGTGAAGATAAATTTGAACCCAATACTGTTAAGTGGTTTTTAAATCGCAGTTATTCAAAATTCAGAGAGAAATATAATAAAATACCAAATAAAAAATGTAAATTTTCATATATCACAACATCCAGGTTTGATGAAAAAGCACAAAAAGTATTAGCTGAAAAAAACAACAGTTCAGAAAAACCGGACAAAATGGATTGTTATTATGATGGTACGGCATTGATAAAATTATTAGAACAATTAAAGATGGAAAATGAAGTGAGAATATTAAAACAATATTATATGGAATAAAAATTACTTATGCTAGAACAATAAAATGACTGTTTATAAACAAAACAGAACGTTTATCATAAACTACTGAACATATTGTCAACGAAGCGAAAAACGAATTAGACAAAATTGCAGTTTTGAATTAAAATAGAGAAGGATAAATAATGCATTAATATAGTAAAATGATAGAAATATATTGCAGTAATATTAAAAGCAAAACAAATTGGGGGTAGAGTGCAAAATAAACAAAGGTACAACTCAGTATAAGCAATAGGCAGTACCTAAAAATTGAATGTTATATTTATAGAACAAAATAGGAGTAGCATGGCAACAATAAAAGATGTAGCTATCCGCATAGGAATGTCTGTGGCGGTGGTCTCGAAATATCTTAAGAATTCCAACAGCGTTAGGAAAGATACCAAAGAAAAAATTGAATCCGCAATAGAAGCACTTCATTACGTTCCAAGTCCGATTGCCCGCTCAATGAGAACAAAGCGCACCGGAATGCTTGCAGTTGTTGTGCCGAGCATTATCAATCCTTTTTTTGCCGAGTTGTTTGAAGCCATAAGACAAGCATGTGTCAAGGAATCCCTTCTTGCTATTTTGCAGACCGTCGAGAACCAGAAGGAAATGGAGCAGACCATCCAGAGCATCTTATCCCGTCAAGTGGACGGGGTCATTCTGTGCTTTCTGGATCAGGATGAGTTTCTTTTACAATTGGCGGCGGCGGCGCCTGGAATCCCAATCTCCATCATGAATTGGCATGAGACGGAGAATTCGGCCGGCAGCATCATTCTTGATGTGAAACGCGGAATATTCGAAACAACAACACATCTAATACAGCAGGGATGCACCAAAATCGGATATATCGGCGGATCAAGAAACAGTATTATTTCGAAAGAAAAATTCAAAGGGTATTTAGCTGCTTTGGAGCAATCGGATTTAAAGATCCCTTTCGAGATGCTGGTCAGACATGGCAAAGCGGACATGCGTTATGGATATGATGCAATACAGGACATATATAAGGCGGATTCTTCCATACAAGCCGTTGTTTGTGAGAATGATGCCCTCGCGATCGGATGTATTACGTATTGTCTGCATTGGCAGATCGAAATCCCCAAACAATTGATGATAACCGGATTTGATGATATCCCGCTGGCTGCCATGTTTGAGCCACAGCTCACGACAGTCCATCTCCCAATCAAAAAGATGGGGCAATGTGCAGTCCACATGATTCAGGAACGCCTGGAAGGCGTCATCCAGCAGGATACGGCCGTATTTGAAACACAACTGATCGTGCGAAAAACAACGGATTTGAACCACTGATTCAAATCCGTTGTACATATCAATCTTATAATGAATCCAATCTAAAATGAATCAGATCTCGAACATGTCATATTTCAAATAAACCTGGAAGGCTTCACGCAATGCGCTTTCATAATTTCCGGGAGCTACAGAGACATGATGGCGGAATCCGCCCCTGCCGATCTTAATCAATTTTTTCTGCAAATCCGGGATACAGGCAACCCCGCCGCAGCCAAAAAAGTCCTTTTCGATGGGGTCCTTGGTGAATTCCCCTTCCCCGATATATGCAATCAGTCTGCCGTTTTCGGTTTTGGTACTGGCGTACGTCATAGGGAAATCTCTGATCCGGCCAATGTTGCAACCCCAGCCGCATCCGGCTCCACCAGCTTTTGCGAACATCTTATGATCGATGACTTCCCCTTTCTGTGTCATATGGGATTGAGCGACAGGCCCGCAATGGAATAGAATGCATTTATCGGGATATTCTCCATAGTTGTTGTTCCAGTCAAGGCACATGGCAGGTTTTCCGGAGGCAAGCTGCAGCGCATACATCGGGCCGGCAATGCAGATATCCAGTTCGCATGCGGCGACAATCACGCGGTCATTCAGCTCGCTGAGCAGGACGCAGGGAGCAATCCCGGCAATGGACTGCATTTCGGTCCAGCAGCGGATGGCGACACAATCGAGCTTGTATTCTTCAATCATGTCATCGATCGCGACACTGATGGCGCAAAGCTTCTCGATTTTTTTCTCAGGCACTTTGCTGAAATCCGTATAGCAAACCAGACGATTCCTTTTTGCAATCATTTTCAGATTGGAGTCCGCATAGTGGTCTGCACGAAAGAACACTTCCGACAAATCAAATGCTTCTACGGTAATACCGACTTTCTCCAATGCCAGCTCATCATACCGGACTGTCTTGAATGCAGTCGTACGGGCTCCGATTGCTCCAACGACGAATCGTTTCATCCCGTTGGCGACCCGGCAGACGGCCGCGAATCCATTCAAATTCGATGTAAAAATATCTGTCAAGGGATGAACGACATGGGGTTCCATCACCGTAAACGGAATTTGATATTGAGTGAACATATCCATGATGGAGAATTTTCCGCAAAAAGCATCCCTTCTTGACTCGAACCCCATCTTTCCGATCTCATCCGGATACGCCTGGATCAATATGGGGACTCCCGCATCCCGTAAAGCAGGCACGGCACCGTTCTCATCCCCAAAATTCGGCAAGCAGAGAATCACCCCGTCAAAGCCGCCCTGGTTTTCTTTCAGCCATGCGGCGTATTTTCTGCCATCTTCCGCAGACTCCACTGCTCCATATTTGGTCAATCCGGCCGGAGGCAGGAGGTATCCATACCCCTGGGTTGTCACCGCCTCGATCATTTCATTTCGTGCGCCGTCGATCAGCGTTTCAGGGAAGAACCCCCGGTTCCCGAAATACAAGGCAAAGGTCATGTTGTTTTTCATTTTATTTCTCCTTTTAAATTATTCTTTCGCTGATTCAGATAACGAGGATACAATTCATTATATTTTTGCTGCAGTTCCGGATCCGGTTCGATCACCGCTCTTACTTTGATAAAAACATCTCCGGCCGCTTTCAATGAAGGATAAATTCCGAGAGCCATGCTGGCGATCATTGCAGCTCCTGTTATACCCGCCTCGTCTTCTTCCAACTGCAGGATCCGGCAGCCGGTGATCGCCGCTTTGATTTCAAGCCACAGTTTCGATTTCGCACCCCCACCGACCGCGCGGAGCTCTGTGATATGGACTCCGACGGATTGAAGCAGATCCATGTTGTATCTCATTTCAAAGGTGACCCCTTCGAGAAGCGCACGATAAATCTCCGGGACGCCATGCTGGAATGTAAGCCCTGAAATCGAGCCCATGGCGAATGGATCCATGTCCGGTGTGCCGGATCCCGCAAAATGGGGAACGACCATGACAGAAGTCGGATGTTTCGCCGCTTTCTCATCCAGCACCTGATAGACACTTTTCCCGGCATCCTTCGCTTCTATTTCCTCTTTCGCGGAGAAATGATCCCGGAACCACTTCAGCAACGCCCCTCCGGTGAAATTGAACGCATACGTGGCGTACATCCCTGGAATCACATAAGGAACGCACGCATAATTGTTGTTCAAAAAATCTGGGGTTAGGACAGGGGAGGAGAAAAGCGGCGTGATGCATTCCACTGTCCCAACTCCATCGATGGCTGTCCCCGGAGCGACAACTCCTGCTCCGACCGCCGCGCATACCTGGTCATGCCCTCCTGTGACGACTTTCACCTCGAGCGGCAATCCGAGCTGCTCCGCGAGCGAGGGGTTGATCACTCCTACGATGGTACCGGAAGGCACAGGGGTAGACAGGCTGCTTTCATCGATTCCAGCCAGCGACAAGAGTTTCTTATCCCAGCACATCTTTGTAACATCGAAGGCCATTGTCCGGGAAGCAAGGGAGAAATCAATGAACGTGTTGCCGCTCAATTTATAGATGATAAAATCCTCGATCAATAAGAACTTCCATGTCTGCGCGAAAACGTCCGGCTGATGACGGCGGATCCATGCGATCTTAGGCAGGGAGTACATGGGGTGAGGCTTGACCCCGCAGGAGTGCATGATTTCTTCTTCGGAAAAAACGGTAAGAAATTTTTCACATTCTTCTTTCCCGCTAGGATCTGTATACAGCATGATATCCGACAAGGCTTCTCCTGAAAGGCTTATAGGCACGAAGGATTCGCCGAATGACGAAATACAGATGGCCTTGATCGACAAGTCCCTGTCTTGTGAAAACTGCCGATTTGCATCATTGATGACACGCTGGACTGCCTGCCAAATAGTCTCCGCTTTTATTGTGGTAGATGAATCGCGGAAATACTCCTCGTAAGCATAGGCTGATTTTTGCCCCTGATCTGAGAAAATAATGCATTTGCATCCTGTTGTTCCAACGTCCAAACCGATGATGGCCATGATTCCTCCTATGCTGACTGAATTCTCGCATTCCATATTTTAAAAAGGTCTTGACTAAATGCTATGGACCTATCATAATGTGTATCGATACACGATGTCAAGATATTTCATTCGAATTCCATTGATTTAATAGAATAATACCCCAATCAAATGGAAAAACAGCTCTAAATGAGTAAAAAACACCCAGGAGGAATTTCCCATGGCCATTATCAGGAATTACGAAAATGTAAAAAAAGAATACAGCAAAGCCGCAGCGAAGGGGTGGGTCATTCCGTGTTTCTGCTCAGAAAATCTGACAACAACAGAAGCGATTTTGAGCGCAGCCAAAGAATATGGCGATTCTATCGGAATAAAAGACCTTCCGATCACCATTGCGATGACGGTGCAATACGACCACCGCTCCCAGGCAAGATTCTATACCCAGACGAAAAAATGGGATACCGGGCTCAGATTGTTCACCTCAGATGTCTGTATCCTGGCGGAACAGGAGGAATTGTTCAAAGACCTTCATGTGATGCTTCACCTAGACCATGTCCAGCATGATACAGATATGGAACTGCTCGAATGGGACCTGTCCCCCTATTCATCCATTATGTATGATGCATCCACGCTGCCTTTTGAAGAGAATATCGCAAAAACCGGATCCTTTGTGGAGAAAATGAAAAACAAGATACTGATCGAAGGTGCCTGCGATGAAATATTTGACGCGACAGGGCTGCTTCATAACGCCATCACAACATCCGAAAATGCAAAGAGATATTTTAAACAGACCGGAGTGGATCTGAATGTAGCGAATCTGGGGACAGAACACAGGGCCTCCGGGAAAAACCCGCAGTAATTCAGCGCAACGGCCGTTGCCATAAAAAAGGGAAACGGGTCCAAACACTTACTTCACGGCACCCCCCCCAGTCACAACAAGCAGGTCACACATCTCTTCCAGGATGGTGTCTGCAAAGTCAATATCTGGACATGCCTGGAACGGGACGCGTCGCCGGTTCTTCTTGAAGAAATGGTGAAAAACGCAGTCGCTGTCGGCGGAGGGGAAATTGTAGAAAAACTGCAGCATGATGGGTATCTGGCTTCAAATTTCGACCTGTCAAAAACCGCTCTGCTTAGTCATTTCACCACAGTGTATCGTCAAGAAATCATTTTCATGGAGATGAAAAAAATAGTGAAAAACTACCTTGAGATGTGGTATCGAGTATAATAAAGTTTTGTCCAAATACACTTGAAAATATACAAAAAGAGAAAAAAGCGCCACCTCAAAAAAGTGTTGACATAATATTTCATTAATGCTAATAT
>CAZJXH010000123.1:0-10658 GCA_964549475.1 uncultured Oscillospiraceae bacterium | reverse complement strand
TGGCATATAAAAGTTTCTCGCTGATCGACAAATTACCATTGACGCTTTGAAAATAATACGGTTTTGAATAAACCTGTGCAAACCTTCCCTCATATTTTCCACCGGATGAATTCGCGTCCATCCACTCTTTATATTCCGGTGTCTCATTATCATAATTCGTTGAAAACCATAGATTCATCGATTTCACGACCGCTTCCGGGTGGGTATATTCTTTTCTGATGACCACCCATCGCTGTGCAAAGGCTTTTGCAGGAGGGATAATGATATCCGTGCTTTTCGCTGTCGGTATCGGAAGAACAGCCCAGTCCGCTGTCGGTTCGTTTATTTTATTCTGCATCAATGTGGAGATAGGTCCTGAATAAATACCGAAATAAATCCCGATTTTCCCTGCGGCCAGTGTCTCTGTGACTTTTCCGCCGTCTTTTACGGCAAATTCAGGATCGAATGCGCCCATCCGAAAAAGTTCCTGCATCAACCCGAGTGCATTCTTCATTTCTGGCTGCACACTTCCATAGACGATTTCTCCGGCGCTGTTTTTAATCCACATTTTGTTATATGCTTTATACGCAGCAGCGATGGAATCCATGGTTGTCGTCCCTAAACTGCTGTCAAGTGCAATCGCATAAGTATCCTTCTTTGAATTGCCGTCAGGATCCTCATGGATAAATGCCTTGCTGATATTTACCAATTCATCGATTGTGGCCGGAGCTTTCATCCCGACATTGGCAAGCCAGTCTTTCCGGATATACATCAAAGGCACCGATTCGCCAAAATCGCCTGTCAATGGAATGCCATATATCTTTTCGCCTTCTTTGACAGGGATGAATGCCACTCCATTCTGATATTCTTCATTCTTCTTGAATTCTTCCGTCGGATACTTTGCCCATACTTGTGTCAAATCCTGTACCTGACCGTTTTTAATCAGGCTTTGTGCCTGCGATGCATTGACATTCAATGCATCAGGGAGATCGTTGCTTGCGATGGCAAGATTGATTTTTTCGTCCAATTTTGCTTCAGCGACGACCCATTTGCTTTTATAAACAATATTCAAATACTGTTTATTCATTCTGGTATGAATATTGTCGTCTTCGGTATCGCCGTCAACAAATGTGAACGTTGAACTTGTTACATTTGAGACTGTGATTTCAACCGGTTCTTTATATTTCACCATTGGACCGTCTATGAAATTCGGATCTTGTGTAGGAGCCGGTGTCGTCGTAATCCCGGTATTGCTGCATGCGGCAGTTGATATAGCGAATATTGCAATAAATAAGCCAGCTAAAACTTCTTTTGTTTTATTTGGTTTTAACATGAAATATCCTCCTTCGAATTTTTGTCACGAATGGCTATCTCAAATTATTGCACATTTCAGCTCTTGTATTTTTTACTGGATACTCTTCTGAACACTCTTCCTGATTGATTTTAAAGTCGATTTTGATAACCGGATGACATTCCATGAGAGCGGTGGCAAATCAGCCGTGACATAGCCATCCTCCCATTTTGCATTTCCTTTATTATGAGGCAATACATTATCAAATTCAACTGAATTCGCTGCATATTTATCTTTATTTTCAAGGACGATGTGCTCCAATATGAAACAGCTCTCAAAGCTCCTTCCATCGCATTCTAATGATAAGGCCTCCTTTTCTCCTCGATTCACAGCGAATATGGTTAATTCACCCCCCTCTTCATCATATACTGCAGCGGCTTCAAGGTAGGGCACATCGGTGAAGTCCCTGCTGTCATAAACAGGAGAAGAGATAATGGAATTCAAAACGATGCCATTGCCATATTTTGAAGTATGGTAATAAGGATAGAATATGGTTTGTTTCCAGACTTTCCCGCCTTTTTCCGTCATGATTGGTGCGATAACGTTAATCAATTGAGCGATACAGGCGATTTTTACCCGGTCGGCATGTTTCAATAACGTAATCAGCATGCAGCCAACTAATAATGCATCCTGGAGAGTATAGGTTTCCTCATAAAGATTTCCAGAGACAGACCACGGTTTTACAGTACTGGTGGCCTGGATGGAATGATACCATACATTCCATTCGTCAAATGAAATATGGATGGACTTTTTGCTTCTTGCTTTGGCTTTGATGTAATCACATGTAGAAACGACCGAATCGATAATGGCGCTCATATCAAGAGATCGGGCAAGAAAATTCGGCGTGTCATCCTCTACATTTGCATAGTAGCAATGCAGCGAAATATAGTCGACATGCTCATAGGTATTGGTAAGCACCGTGGCTTCCCAGTCCGGAAATGTCTTTGTCAGATTGCTGGTGCTGCCGCACGCAACCAGTTCGATCTCCGGATCGACCCATTTCATGGCTTTTGCTGTTTCACAGGCAAGGCGGCCATATTCTTCGGCGGTCTTATGTCCGATCTGCCAGTCTCCATCCATTTCATTCCCCAGACACCATGTTTTTATTTTATGCGGTGCGGTGTATCCATGGGATATCCGCAGATCACTCCAGTAGCTGCCCTTTTCATGATTGCAGTATTCAACAAGATTACGAGCCGCATCCACTCCTCTTGTCCCAAGATTCACCGCCATCATTATTTGAGAATCCACCCGCTTTACCCATTCCGAGAACTCATTGACCCCGATCTCATTGGTCTCAAGGCTTCTCCAGGCAAGGTCCAGTCTGGACTTTCTCTCATGTAGAGGACCAATCCCGTCTTCCCAATTGTATCCAGAAACAAAATTGCCTCCGGGATAACGGACAATCGGCACATTCAGCTCCTTCACCCGTGCAATGACATCTGTCCGGAATCCCAGTTCATCCGCATCCGGATGACCGGGTTCATAAATCCCCCCATAAACCGCACGTCCGATATGTTCAATAAAGGATCCATAAATTCGGCGGTCAATGTTGGAAATAATATAATTCTTATCGATTATCATTTTTGATTTCATAATAGTTGCATGTCCTCTAATCTGTCTTAATAAACGAGTCCGATGACTCCATCATAGCTTACTAGGTTTTGTAATCATATAGCAAGATTTTTACATTATGCAATTATTTTTACCAGTTCAGGTCAAAGTAAAATCCTCCAAATGGCTTCATCGAATATACCATCTGGAGGATTCGACCCTGTTTGTCTACTTCTTTACCAGTCCATCACTGGACACTATTTCAAATTTGCTTCGATTTCCGCAGCAATCTCATCTCCGCCAAGACTGTGCCACTTGGTGACAAAAGCATCGAAATCGCTGATTGGATCACCCATGATGATTTTTGTAAAAGCTCCCGCTTCCAGCTTGTCAAGGGAAGGACCTTTGGATGTCATCGTGGCTGTTGCCGCACCGGGATAATCCGTGTATTTCAGATTGGTGCCGTAATTGCCTACTACCACTTCAGATTCATAAAAGACCTTGCCGAATGCCCATCCAAGTGCATCGCCTTTTGCAATCATCGAATCAAGAACGACTCCACCGACATCAAGTTTGGACTTGTCCCCGGTGTTTTTTGCATAAAGGAGATTCTCGCTGGCAACCAGATTGCCATTGACACTTTGGAAATAATAGGGTTTGGAATATACATTTGCCATTTTCCCTTCGTAAGCTCCACCGGTCTTATTCGCATCCAGCCATTCTTTGTATTGTGGAGTAGTAGCGTCATAATTTGTTGTATACCACAAATTCATCGACTTCACCATTGCTTCCGGATAGGCATAGTCTTTTCTTACAACAACCCATCTTTGAGCAAATGGTTTTGCGGGTACAAGAATGGTGTCGCCGCTTTTGACCGTCGGGATAGGAAGCGCCAGCCAGTCAGCGGCAGGGTCCTTCGCTTTGTTTTGCATCAACGTAGAGATAGGACTGGAATAGACACCAAAAAAGATTCCGGTTTTTCCAGCAGTTAAGGACTCAGCAATTTTTCCTTCATCTTTGACTGCAAATTCGGGGTCAAATGCGCCCATAGTGAACAGTTCCTGCATTTTGGCCAAAGCGGTCTTCATTTCCGGTTGTACACTCCCATAGACCATTTTGCCAGACTTGTCTTTGATCCACATTCTATTCATCGCGCCATAGGCAGCTGCAATGGCTTCAATTGTACCCCCCGCTCCATAGTTTTTTTCGAGGGTGACGAGACCGATGGCAAAGGTGTCTTTTTTCGAATTGCCATCCGGGTCGTTGTTGATAAACGCCTTGCAGACAGTGATCAAATCATCAATGGTTTTTGGAGCCTGCAGACCAACTTTTGTCAGCCAATCTTTCCGGATATACATCACTCCGACTGATTCGCCAAAATCACCTGTTAAAGGAAGCCCATACAATTTTCCATCCTTGGAGGATGGTATAAGGGCAACCTTATTTTGATATTCTTCATTCTTTCTGAATTCATCGAGGGAATACTTGGCCCAGACCTTCGTCAGATCCTGCACTTGGCCGTTTTTTATCAATGTCTGCAATTGTGTCGTGTTTGGATTCAAGACATCAGGGAGATCATTGCTTGCGATGGCAATATTGATTTTCTCGTCCTGCTTGCTTTCTGCGACAACCCACTTGCTCTTGTAAATAATATTCAAATAGGATTTGTTCATCCTGGTATGAATATTCTCATCTTCGCTATCTCCCGGGATATACGCAAATGTTGCATTTGTCACATTGGTGACCGTCATTTCCACCGGTTGTTCGTATTTGACCATTGGACCGTCGTTCGCCTTCGGATCCTCCGTGGGAACAGCGGTCAGGGTTGGTGTGACACTGTTGCAGCCGACTGTTGATACCATGAAAACGGCAATCAGCACGGCTGCCAGGATTTCCTTGATTTTTCTCTTTTTCAACATGAAATACCCTCCTTTTAAATTTAACTTTTCGACTCTGGTTTTCCAAATCCGCCTCTTGATTGATTAGACAATTTGATTATATAGGGAGGTCATTCTCTTTAAAATGATACATTTTTTACTTTAGGCAACTATTTTTACCATGTTGGTTCCCGTTTCTCTTCGTCAGTACCACTGCTCCTGGGAAGTATAGAGCCTTGCATATTCCCCCTGCTTTTTTATCAGTTCGTGATGCGTTCCGATTTCCACCAGCATGCCTTTTTTCATGACAAGGATCCGGTCTGCGAGCTTGACCGAGCCAAGCCGGTGGGTGACAATGACTGCTGTTTTATCCCGGGAGATTTCAGCGAACCGGTTATAAATCCGCGTTTCTTCAAACGGATCAATGGCAGCAGTGGGTTCATCCAGAATAATCATATCATGGAGTCTGAAAAATCCTCTTGCGATGGCAACTCGCTGCCACTGACCTCCGGAAAGATCGACGCCGTTAAATTCACGGGAAAGCATGGTGTCATATCCGTCCGGAAAGCTTGTATCCTTTTTACTGAATCCCGACATATCCGTTATTGCATCCAGTTCTTTTTCCTCTGCCGTTCTTTCGACACTGCTGATTGCGATATTTTCGCGTAAAGTCAGCTGGTATCGCTGGTATTTCTGGAAAACAGCAGACATTTTACTGAAAAGCGACTGTATGGAGATTTCCTTTGTATTGATATCTCCATACAATACCTCCCCTTCTTTTGGCAAATAGAGTCCTGTGATCAGTCTGATCAGCGTCGATTTGCCGGAGCCGTTCTCCCCCACGATTGCGATTGTCTCCCCGTTCTTTATTGTGAAACTTACATTTTTTATCGCATCCTCATCGGTTCCAGGATAGGAAAACGTTACATTCTTCACCTGGATATCTGCCGTTTCAGATAGGACATTCTCGGCTCCTCCACGCTCTTCTATATCCAGAAAACTCAGAAAGTTCCGGGTGGCGCCAAGATTTTGCGCTACTTCTCCCAGGTGCCAGCTTACGACCTGATGCATCATCCAGAAAAGTTGTCCGATCGATGCGAATACAGCAGCAAACGACCCAACTGAGATCTCCCGTTTCATCAGCGCATCGAATAGCAGAAAAAGAACCCCGAAATAACCCGTTATCGTAAGCATTTGCATACCAAGTTTATAAAGATTCGTTTTCATCTCTGCCTTGAATGTCAGCTTGTTTAAATGGATCAGGCTTTCATGATAAAGCTTTTGGAAAAAGGAAAAGCCTCCCAGGAATCTTGTTTCTTTAAAATATTCGCGTCCAACGATGCAGCTTTCGTAATATTCGCATTCCCGCCTGACCGATGCGGATTGATTCTCCAGTTTGGAAAACACTTTTGCCCGAATCAGCTGGGTAAGCGCGGTTGGAATAAAGATGATGATAATGGCGATTACCAGGATTGGTTTTAAGCTGAACAGATAATATGCCATGAATAGGAAGTAAGGAACGTAGAAAAATAATATCATTGAACAGACACAAGTAAACCTTACTACATTGTTTTTCCCCAATTCCGCTTTGTTTATATCATCAAGCGTCTCGGTATTTTCGAAATCAATAGCGGAGAGTCTGCTCATCTTGATATGTATTTTTTTGGAAAGAATGCCACTGGCTTTCAAAATATAGACCCATGGTATAAAATTGCCGATTCCGTTTATCAGCTGATTAAACAGGTAAATACCGCCAAGAGCTATCAGTGAAACGGCAACGGCCTGCAGCGTCGTTCCTTTTTGTGTAAAAAGGGCTGCCTTGTCAAAAAACCTTTGGGTGAACATCGTAATCAGGCCAAAAGAGACTCCTTGCAGCAGATTGACCGCCTGCGTGATGCAAAATATCAGAGGAGACGCACGAACAACCATCGGCAAAAGCCTCACAAGAGTCTTGATTACATGGATCCCCTCTTTCTTATCCGCTTTGTTCAATTGTACCAGCTCCTTTGGCTTTCAAACATTTGAGCGTAAAGACCATTTAATTTGATCAATTCGTCATGTCTTCCTTTTTCCGAGACGCTCCCGTCTGCAATAACAATAATCTCATCGGCAAGCTTTGCGGCGCCCAGGCGGTGTGTGATAAATATCGTTGTTTTTCCTGTACTGGCTCTGCCGAACATTTCGTATACATTGCTTTCGATTATCGGATCAAGAGAAGCCGTCGGTTCATCCAGAATCAAGATCGGAGCGTTGCTTGCAAGGGCTCTTGCAATCGCCACCCTTTGCCATTCTCCTCCGGAGAGATCCACCCCGCCTTCTTTTATTTTGCCCAGGCAGGAATCAATTCCGTTCGGCAGTTTTTTGATTGTATCCTCTAGCTCGATGGTTTCCAATACCTGATTGATTTTTTCGTCATTGATATCGATTGGACTGCCCAATGCGACATTGTCTTTCAGTGAGATATAGTATTTGGCAAAGTCCTGATAGGCCACGCTGAATAAGCCCTTCAATTCCGAAGCTGTATATTCTCTGATGCTTTTATCATTGATAAATATTTCACCCTCAAAGTTATCATATAATCTGGTCAGAATTTTGATCAAAGTGGTCTTCCCCGCACCATTCACCCCGACAAAAGCATAATGCATATTTGCATCGAGTTTGAAGGACAGCCCCTTCAATATGTAATTTTCCGTTTCAGGATACCGAAAGGAGACATTTACAAATTCAACGGATTGGATTTTTGACTTCTGTATTTCACCATCCGCCAGTCCAAGAATTTCTTCCGACTCCGAAAGCTCGCTGAATTTTGACAGGTCTTTGAGATATTCAATATTTCTTGCAAGCTCTTCTGTTATATAAGAGAGATTCCATGTCATTTTTCCGACCAGATTGAAGGTTGCGATGACAAGACCCAAATACATACCGATGGATATCGTCCCAATGGACAGGGAGGGGATCATGACCCCTGAAATAATCAAGGCAATAAAAATCGTGAAAATGCTCGCGCATCTCATTTTAATAAAGCTTTTTCGCATGGTTTTCAATTCGATCTTTCGCGCGATTTCGTATTTTTCATACCATTTTTTGTTTATATCTTCAGTATAAGAAAATAATGTACGCTCTTCCACATTTTCCCGTCCGATGATAAGACTTTCCAAGTATCCGGCTTTTCGCTTGAATTTCTCTGATTCCTGATAGGCCGTGTATTCTTTCTTCCCGCTCTTTATTGAAATAATGAAAAGCGGTGCTGAAAAAGCGATAACAAGTAAAGCCGCCCACCATATCTGCAAGACCAGGAGAACGATGATCGAGGCAACCTGGATGACTAAACTAGCCATGTCGAGGATATGGTTGAATCCGCCGTAAATTCGTTCAGCAGGATCCAGACAGACCCTGGCCACCAAATCCCATGTTTCGTTATTTTCTATATGGCGGTATTCAAGCTTTGCCCGTTTTTCTACCGTAGCGACTCTGAATTCTTCATTGAGCCTCATGAGGAGTTTTATTTTTGCAAAACCCATTAACGTATCGACAACATTTTGATAGGCGATTATGCCCATCAAAAGAATAAGAGGCAGATAAATCGGATCCGCATCTGCTTTTTCATTAAAAATGCCAATGGCCGTATCCACAAATTTTGCTGTCACAATAATTGAAAAATATGGAATCAACGCTTCGATCGCCCTGCCAGCCATTTGCAACAGGGTGAATACCGGCGAATTTTTTAATGGGATTGAAATGAAATCAGCAATATTATAATTTTTGTCTTTTATTTTCATATTACAAGTGCATCCTTTAAAATCATCCCGCTAAACATCCGGTAGTCGTTACGTTAATCCAAGCATCCGGGTATCGTTAATCCCGTTATTGCCATGTCTTTATACTCACTATTCGGAACCCTCCGCCGGATCAGGATCTTTTATTCCCTTGGCGATCGAATCCATCACGGGAAGCGCTTTTGCCGTCAAATCCATCACAGAAAACATAGCAAATTCTGTCCAGAGCACAACCAGATCCGGCGCCCATGGACGGATTCCACAGATACCGTTTGAAATGCCCCAGCTCGCCAGATCGCGCAGGAGCGCTTCCTGTCCCTCGATATTCATTTCATAATTAGGCAGTTTTTTATTCCAATCTTTGAAAGGTCCTGTCGAAATATAATCTTTTGGATAAGCCGGATAGGCATATTCAGCGATAAAAACCGGCAATCCCGTTTGACCATGGATCGATTTCACGGTTTCCTTTAATGCAAGAAAGCGGTTTATCGGATTCACTGTAGAGCTTGGATAGAATGAAAGCCCTGCCACATCGACCTTGAATCCGTTTTCATCCATTGCTTTATAGAAAGCTGTGACAAATGCGGTATTTTCCGAAAATGTGATATGGGTGGAAAATTTCGCATGGGGATCCACTGACAATATTCCTTCTCTTACCGCATTCATCAATTTCGCCTGATAAGGCCAGATGTTAATCTCCATCCAGTGAATGAGCGCTGTATTCTCCATTGTCAATAATGAATACACACTTTGTTTCCCGATTTCGGGGTTTACAGCATCCGGAGCCCGATACCAGTTGGCGCCCATTTCACCGCTCATCGCATTCGGAACCGGTTGTGCCGCGACTCCGGCGATTCCAAAATTCACTTCGTTTCCAATGTCCCATACATTGATTTTCACTCCGGTTGCGATCAGTTCTTTCGCAACAATCGCTCCATATTGTTTCAGAATGGAAACCATTTCATCAATCGTCAGTTGATTCCACGGCTTTGATACGGTTATCTCCGGATATTCCGAAAAATCAGGCCCCGGCTGTCCGGTCACGTCCCCATAAATGGCGAAAAGACCGATCTCCGGATTCAAAGGGAGGCCCAGCTTCGCCGCCAGTTTCGCCCGTTCCACACCAGTCTCCAGGCTATGATCGGACGATGTCAGGGAATAGCGTTTGCGTGCGGTGGCGATTCTTGCAAATACCTCGTTTGCTCCATGCTTTATAAAAAGTTTTTGTAATTCTTCCACATTGGATGCTTTGTTTCCCAGATCATCCTCATACGTGTACCCGGATCGGAACATCGCCTCTGTGAACGGGCTGACCGACAGGGAATTACGAAAGGGCTGTTTTGTCTCAGGCAATGAACTGCTGGCTGAATTCATTGAAGAAAGCGCTGAATTTGAATCAGATGGCTTATTTGTGACAAAAGAGCAGCTGGATGTGCTTAATAAAATAAGCATCAGACAAGATGGCAATATTTTTTGTAAAAATCTGTTTTTTTTCATCATTCACCCCGACTATCAATTTATTGGACAAAAGGAATTTTTCGGATGTTGCTTGTTGCTATTTTATAAGAAAATTATGATATCAAAACACTCCATTAAAGTAAAAAATGCAATGATTTTATTGATCCTCAAGACAGATTTATTCCTTGCTGGTTTTCTTTTTAATCAGTACAAGGGTTATTGCAATAGCGATTGCAGATAATATCATATAGAATGGGAGCGGGGAGGATCCTTTGTCCCCTGTGCCTGGATTTGCTGTCGAGCTGCTGCTTGAGACCGCAGCTGCCAGTGATGTCCCGTTGATTTTGGTTACGGTTATCTGCATTGGTTTTCCATTTTTACAGGAAAGACCTAAAGACAGGTATTTGCTGCTGCTGCCATACAGGGTATCCAGATTCAGGCTGCCTGCTACAATACCGGCTGCAACGCCATTAATAAAGTAATCATAGACTGCGCCATTTTTCTTAAGTTCTATTTTGATTTTTTTCCCAATATTTGCACCGGAAACCGCACCAGTTGCAACGCAAGCCCATTGTTTTGTCGGATTTGCATTTGTTGCTAAAATAGTTGCGCTGGCATTATTTGTGGATAGCTTGATGATCGAGTACAACCCGATATCCGTAG
>CAZJXH010000122.1:0-10688 GCA_964549475.1 uncultured Oscillospiraceae bacterium | reverse complement strand
CCAGGCAGCCCATCATCAGAGGAATGCTGACTCGTATGGCAGAAGCAATAAACAGAGCAATGGTAACACTGACGGCTGTTTCATTCATCATTTCATCCCCCCTTCCACGGGTTTATTCGATCTGATTTTCTTGTGGCGGTCCAATACGAAGCGGTAGCGGATAAAGAACTCGCTGCCAAGCGCACAGAACAGAATCATTCCCTGGATAATCTCTGCAACCGAGGAGGGGATATTCATCTGAACCTCAATGGCCAGCGCGCCTTGCTTCATCGCAGCAAACAGCAGGGACACCCCGACCATGACCGGAGCGGAAAGCCCGGAAAGCCACGCGATGATGATCCCGGTGAATCCGTCTCCTCCTCCCAGCGATTCCGACAGGGTGTAGGAAATCCCGTTCAGTTTGACCATGCCGGCCAGGCCGGCCAGTGCGCCGGATAGGATAATACCGGTAATCAATACTTTTTTCACATTAATTCCAGCATAATGTGCTGTTTTTTCGCTTTCCCCAACGACATGGATCTCATAGCCTTTTTTCGTATATTTCAGAAAAATGTATACCAGAGCCGCCAGAGCCAGAGCGATCATCCACCCGATGTTGACGCCCCATATTTTTGGAAGCTGCGCTTGTTCCGGTATTGGTGCGATTTTCGGGAAGCCCATTCCGTTGGGATCTTTCCATAGCACTGCGCGAAGATAAAGCGTTATTTTAATTGCGATATAGTTCATCATCAGGGTAAACAAGGTTTCATTGGTATTTGAAAAGGCTTTGAACAGTGCGGGAATGGATGCCCAGAAAGCGCCGCCGGCCATGCCGCCCAGCGCCATTGCAAGAATCAGCAGAAAGCCGTTGGTGTCGGAAGGCAAAAGGCGGGTGACAGCGGTAGCGAAGACAGCCCCCATAATGATCTGTCCCTCCGCGCCGATGTTCCAGAACTTCATACTGAATGCGACCCCTATGGCAAGCGAGGTGATCAGATAAGGAATGGCGATATTGACTGTATTTTTTATCCCGTACGCGCTTCCGAGCGAACCCTGCAGCATCGCTTGAAAGGTTTTGACCGGTTCATACCCCATGAACCAGATCATCAGTCCGGATGCGACAAACGCAAATACAATCGCTCCGATCCGGATGGAGATGGCTTTCATCCCGAACAGGTCCTCTTTTTTTGCTATACGAATCATAAAACGGGCCCCTCCTGTCTCTCAGAATGGTCAAGGTGAATCATTTCCTTTGTTTTCCCTGACATCATCAGGCCGATTTCCTCTTTCTTGGCTGTCCTGGCGTCCACGATCCCGGTGATGACACCTCCGCTCAGCACAAGAATCCGATCACACAGTTCCAGCAGCACATCAAGATCTTCCCCGATATAAAGAACCGCCACCCCTTTGACCTTCTGTTCATTCAATAAATTATAAATCGTGTAAGAGGAATGAATGTCGAGTCCGCGTACAGCGTATGCTGTAATCAGTAATTTGGGGTTCAGATTGATTTCTCTTCCAAGGATCACTTTCTGAATGTTTCCTCCGGAAAGCTTACGGACCGGATGAAAAATGCTTGGCGTGCTGATCTGAAGCTTCCGAACGATTTCTTTCGCTTTTTCTCTTGCAGAAGCTTTGTCTAAAAAGACACCTTTATGAAAAGCGTAATCCTTCAGCATGATGTTGTCTGAAATATCCATGGAAGCGACAAGACCCATTCCAAGCCGGTCCTCCGGTATGAAACTCATGCTGATTCCCATTTTGATAATTTCTCGAGGGGTTTTCCCTATGATGGATTCCCCATGGAACCGGATCGATCCGGTTACATTTTTCACCAGGCCGGCGATGCTTTCGCACAGCTCCTTCTGTCCGCTTCCGGCAAGCCCTGCCACACCGAGGATTTCACCATGGTTCAGCGAAAAAGTGACTTGATTCAGTTTCGGAAACCCCGTTAAGTCTTTCACTGTCAGATCTTCGATTTCCAGGCACAGCCCGTCGCTTATAACATGCGGCCTCAGTATTTCGAGTTTGATGCTGCGGCCGACCATCATTTCCACCAGTTCGTTCTGGCTGGTGTCTTTGATGTTCCTTGTGCCGATTGTCTCTCCCTTTCGTAGTACCGTGACCCGGTCGCATAGGTCGAGAACCTCGTTCATCTTATGGCTGATAAAAATAATGGAGCAGCCCTCCTGGCGCATTTTTCGCAGAATCAAAAAAAGCTTGTTGATTTCCTGGGGAGTAAGAACTGCGGTCGGTTCGTCCAGAACCAGGATTTTCGAACCGCGATACAGCACCTTTAATATTTCAACAGTTTGTTTCTCACTTACTGACATTTTTCGTATTTTTTTATTCAAATCGATCTCGATATCAAATTTTTTGGCGAAATCGAAGAGCTTTTTGCCGACTGATTTTTTATTGATCATGATTCCGCTGCCATGGCCGATCATGCAATTTTCCATTGCGGTCATATTCTCGACCAGCTTGAAATGCTGATGGACCATTCCGATCCCTGCATCGATCGAATCTTTCGGCGACCGGAAAAAAACCGTTTCACCCTGCTTTTTTATAATTCCTTCATCGGGAAAATAAATCCCGGACAAGATATTCATCAGGGTGCTTTTGCCGGATCCGTTCTCGCCCAGCAACGCATGGATCTCACCCTGCTTCACATAAAAGGCCACGTCTTTGTTCGCCTGCACGCTTCCAAACGCCTTGGAAATTCCGATCATTTCGATGGCGGGAATCGAATCTTCCTGTTGAGAGAAAGACTCTGTGATTGTTGATTTTTCCTGCATCATTCGTATCAATCCTCATTGGTTCCCGATAACATACGGATGCAGTACCGTCTTCCCGACGGTACTGCATTCTTCGTTATCCTGACTTATGATCTGTTTGGATATTGGCCCAAGCGATCAGCCCGGCAATTTGCCTACCACGCCTTCGACCAGCCAGGTCATGGAGTATTGTTCGTCTTTGGTCAGTTTCTTGCCGCTGGCAACTACTTCTTTTCCTGTGTTGTCTTTGATCGGTCCTACGAAAATCGCAGCATTGCCATCTTTCAGCAGTTTTGTCTCTGCGGCTGCGACTTTGGTTTTTGCATCGGCAGAAACATTCGCGCTCATGGTATCGATCGCGACCATCTTGTCCGACATGCCGCCCCATACGCTGTCGACGGTCCATTTGTTGTCGATCATCGCTTTGATTTTCTTCTCATAATAGGATCCCCAGTTGAAAATCGGTGCGGAGAGATATCCTTTCGGGGCGAATGACGCCATGGAATTATCATAGCCGATGCTTTTGATTCCGGCTTCTTCCGCCGCCTGGACAGCTGCAGGGGAATCCTGGTGCTGGGACATGACATCGCAGCCCTTGTTGATCAAAGAAATGGCATTCTCTTTTTCTTTGTCAGGATTGAACCAGCTCATTGTCCATTCTACATAGACTTCAGCTTTGGGATTGACAGAACGGACCCCCATTGTAAAAGCGTTCAGTCCGCGGATGACTTCCGGAAATGGCTGAGCGGCCACGTACCCGATTTTGTTTGATTTTGTGGCAAGACCGGCCATGATACCGGTCAGATATCTTGGTTGTTCGATCTGAGCGAAGTAATTGTCGAAATTCGTCGTATTGCTTTTTGTGCCCGAGCAATGTTCAAACTTGATGTTCGGATATTCCTTGGCCAGCCGTTCTACGATGTCCATGTAGCCAAAGCTTGTTGCAAAAATGATTTTGCATCCGCTTTCCGCTAATTGGCGGATTCCGGTTTCGGTTTTTGCAGCGTCTGTGTCGTCAATATTCTCCAGTTCATTGTATTCCACTTTGTCTGCACCAATCTTGGCAAGGGCTTCTGCAAATCCTCTTGCGTGAGCCTGCGACCAGCCTCCGTCTGTCTTGGTCGAAATATACATGACGCCGACCTTCAATTTTTCTGATGTTGCGGCTTTCCCGGCGCATCCGGCCAGCATGCCCATCGTCATTGCCATGCAAAGCACGGCGACTAAAATTTTCTTCCCGTTCATCCTTCTTTTTTCCTCCTCAAGTTTTCTTGAATAAAATTTTGTTCTCGGACATTTTTTCTATTATGGCAAGGGATTCGACCCTGATACCCATTTCACGGAGCAGTGCTCCTCCATCCTGGAATCCTTTCTCAATCACCACACCGGCCCCCACGAGTCTGGCGCCGGCCATTTCAACGATTTCGTTCAGCCCGATGACCGCCTGTCCGTTTGCCAGAAAATCGTCAATAATCAGAACCGAGTCTTCCGCGGTTAAAAACCGCTTGCTGACACGAATGATGTAGTCTTTCTTTTTTGTGAAAGAGTGAACGCTTGCATCGTAAGTATCCTGATCCAGATTGATCGATGTGGTCTTCTTGGCGTAGACAACCGGCACATTCAATTCCTTGCCGGTGAAAACCGCAGGAGCGATGCCGGAGGCCTCGATGGTCAGAATCTTGGTGATTTTCTTGTCGGAGAAGCGGCGGGCGAACTCTTTGCCGATCGCATGCATGATGTTGGGATCGATCTGGTGGTTCAGAAAACTGTCAACCTTCAGCACATCGGTGCCAATGACAATCCCTTCCTCCAGAATTTTCTTTTCAAGCAAATCCATTCTTACCTCCCGGGGATTTAAAAACAAAAAAACAATCCGGGTTTGTATTCAATCCAGGTTGTCATTCACTGAAAATTAATTACTATAATTATATCCATAAAATAAAAAAAATGAAACAGCAATATCCCATTTCTTCCATTTATTTTACTATTTTTTTATTATTCTTTATTCTCTTTTTCATCTTCCGGATTGATGAAGCAGCAAGAGCCCTGGCGGGTCAGTCTTCGTTGTACCCTTCCAATGCGCCATTCTCCAGTTCCTTGATGTCAACGATAGTGATCGTCCGACCGTCCACCTTGATAAAGCCGTCCCGCTCCATGTTGATCAGCTCACGCGAAAACGATGGCCTCGGCATGGCCAGCAGCCGCGCGATCACTTCCTTGGAGACCGGCAGTTCGATGACCAGGTCGTTGATGCGGGTGCGTGGCTGGCGGGCGCGTATCAGATCCTTCTCTTTTTTCTGTTTTTTAAAAAGCTCCAATAAATAAAACGCGATTTTTTGGCGAAGCGTTTTTTGCGATAGCAGTGAAATCCGTTCATTCTGAAGGCAGACCTTGTCGGACAGGATCCGGATATAATTCTGGTTCAGGAAAAAGTTGTTCTGCAGCAGAGGAATCAGGATGGACTTCGGGATGTATAGAATCTTTGAATTGGTGACCGCTTCAATGGTCATCGGGAATTGATGGAAGCTGCCGAACAGAAGATCTTCGCCGTACATCTCCCCTTCCTCCATCAGGCTGATGGTCGCGAAATCCCCGCTGCTTGTATATTTTTGAAGGGCCAGTTTCCCCTGCAGGATAACGCCGATTCCGTCACAATCATCTCCCTCGTGCTCGACGATCTCGCCTTTCCATGCGATACGGATCGATGTCTTGGCGCAATATTGAGAAAAAACATCATGTTCCAGTCCTTTGAAAAGCCGTGTTTCTGCAATCACATCACATAATTTCTTCATGAAAGTCCCTCCGAAGAATATCATTTTTTTAAGTATATCATTCTTTGCTTTATTCATGCAACTTGAAATTCATTGACAAAAATATTATGGTATTCTACTATGGAATCAAAGTCAGGAGGAGAAACATGTCGGTCACCATCAAGCAGATTTCAACAATAAGCGGCATTTCGCGCGGCACCGTCGACCGCGTCCTCAACAACCGCGGCAGGGTGAGTCCAGAAAAAGAAGAAGCGGTCAGAAAGGTTGCGGAACAATTGGGCTACATGCCCAATCTTGCCGGAAAGGCGCTTGCCGCAAAGAAAAAATCCCATGTCATCGGCGTTGTCCTCCCTTCATTGGGAAATCCGTTCTTTGATGATGTCATCAAAGGGATCCGCCAGGCGGAAAAAGATCTGGCCGACTACGGCGTCCGTGTCGTGATCCAATCAGTCAAGGGCTATGATTGCGCGCGGCATTTGAAGGAAATCGACATGCTAGCCGGAAAAGTCAGCGCATTGATCCTGACTCCGATGAACGATCCGGATTTTATCCAAAAGATTGATCAGCTGATCAGCGACGGAAAATGCGTTATTACAATGAATACCGATGTGAAGGACAGCCATCGGCTGTGCTATGTCGGCAGTGATTATTTCAAAGGCGGAGAGATCGCCTGCGGCATCCTCGGGTTATTGACAGCCGGACGCACCAATGTCGGAATCCTGACCGGATCGAGCAGAGTCCTTGGACATACTCAGCGGGTCGAAGGATTCCGTCACGTCATGGATCACCGATATCCTGATTTTAAAATTGTCGGAATCGCCGAGACCATGGATGATGATGCAGTCGGGTACGAGGCGGCAAAAAAGCTTCTGGCGGAACATCCCGAAACCAGTTCCGTCTTCATCGCCGCTGCCGGATCCTATGGCGTATATAAGGCGATATCCGCTTTCCTCGCAGACAGAAAAGATCCTTTTCCTGTCGTCACCTTCGATATGGTTCCGCAGACAAGGGAAATGATGAAAAAAGGGATTGTGAAGGCGACCATCAGCCAGCAGCCCTTTGTTCAAGGCTTTGAAGCGGTCCGGATCGCTTTTTATTATCTAGTAAACAGAATCCTGCCTGAAAATGGCGAATTCATCGTCAAAAACGAGATCAATATACTGGAAAGCCTGTAAAACCCCGCTTCCCATATAAAAATCACATTGGTCCAAGGCTTCCTGCTTATCCGTTTTTCAGCATTTTAAAAGACTCTTTGAGCTGGATATACAGATTCTGATACACCGCGTAGATTTGATTCATTTTTTTTGCATTATCCGGATTCGGACGAATCGGCGGATTCGATGCGATTATTTTTCGGCATGCCGCTTCGACTGACGGATACAATCCGGTCCCCACGCCCGCCAGAATCGCAACGCCAAGTGCCGGCCCCTCGTCTGTCTGTAATGTTGCGACCGGGCATTCATATCCGTCCGCCAGCATCTGCCTCCAAAGCGCACTTCTCCCTCCGCCTCCGCAGGCAAGCATTTCGTCAAATGATACGCCCATTCCGGAAAGAATCCCGGCACAATCTTTCAACGAATAGACAACCCCTTCCATCACCGCACGCAGAAGGTGGGCTCTGGTGTGCATCGCCGACAGGCCGAAGAAAACGCCGCGGCAGTCCGGATCCAGATGAGGCGTCCGTTCTCCCATGAGATAAGGCAGATAGACCAGTTCGTCGCATCCCACAGGAATCGCTTCCGCTTCCTTGTCCATGATCTGATACGGATCGACTCCCTGTTTTTGCGCTTCCTGGATTTCTTGTATGCAAAATTCCCTCTTGAACCATTTCAAGGACAATCCCGCCCCCTGGGTGACCCCCATGACATGCCACTGCCCGGGAACCGCGCAGCAGAATGTATGGACCCGGCCTTTCGGATCAATCATCAACCGGCTGGTATGGGCATATACCACACCGGATGTTCCGATGGTCGTAAACGCCCTGCCATCCGTCACCACGCCGGTGCCGACCGCAGCGGCCGCATTGTCGCCTGCACCGCCGACTACCGGAGTGCCGGTGGACAGTCCGGTCAGCATCCCTGCGTCGGAATGGACATAGCCGGTGATTTCAGGAGATTCGTAGACTTTTCCCAATAAAGACGCATCGATCTCCAGTGCTTCAAGCACTTCTGCCGACCAACAGCGGTTCTTCACATCCAGAAGCTGCATCCCGGAGGCATCGGAGACTTCTGTCGCATAGACGCCGGTCAGACAGAAACGGATATAGTCTTTCGGAAGCAGGATATGCCTGCATTTCGCATAGATATCCGGCTCGTTGTTCCTTACCCAGAGAATCTTTGGCGCAGTGAATCCCGTCAGTGCAGGATTCGCGGTAATCTCGACAAGACGCTCCGCCCCCACCCGTTTCGTGATCTCCTCGCATTCCGCCTTCGTGCGTTGGTCGCACCAGATGATTGACGGACGCAGCACCTGGTTGTTCTCATCCAGCATGACAAGGCCATGCATCTGCCCGGATAACCCGATTCCCTTGATGTCGGACGATGCAATGCCGCTTGATTGAAGAACCATTCTGCATGTCACGCAGACAGCGTCCCACCAGTCCTTGGGGTCCTGCTCCGCCCAGCCGTTCCGGGGCTGCGCCATGCCGTATTCGCCGGTCGCCTGTGCGATGGCTTTCCCCGTCTCCGTAAACAGTACGGTTTTTGTTCCGGAAGTTCCAATATCGATTCCCAATAAATAATTCATCGATTCAACCCTCTTTTATCAATTTATTTTTATTTATTTTATTTATTTCAATTTATTCCTATTTATTTCTTTTTATTTCTTTTTCCATCTGCATAAAGCCATGAAACCATTCTCCTCCCGCCATGAAGAAGGAGAATCGATTCGCATGAAAGAAGGGGAATTGATTCATCGAAAAAGAACGGAATTCACGACATTCTCCAGATACTCCTGCCGGCCGCTCTTGTTTGTCTCAATTTCACCATGGG
Organism: uncultured Oscillospiraceae bacterium; assembly: GCA_964549475.1. GTDB lineage: Bacteria > Bacillota > Clostridia > Saccharofermentanales > UBA5734 > JBBQKF01. The sequence continues at coordinate 2,174 of CAZJXH010000122.1, read as the reverse complement.
CCATGGCATATGCTTCCAATTCGGCAAACCCGACGCTTCCATCCATGATCTTCGCACCGATGCCGGTATTCCAACTCGCATAACGCTCCGACAGAAATTCATCGATCCGGCCGTCCCCGATCAGGGCAAGCGCTTTGCGAAAGCCCAATGCAAAGGTGTCCATCCCAGCAATATAGGAGTAAAAAATATCGGCCGGTTCATCGGATCCGCGCCTTGCCTTTGCGTCAAAATTCAATCCGCCGTTTGTGAATCCGCCTGCCTTGATCACTTCCAGCATGCAGTAGGTCGCATTATACACATCCGTCGGAAATTGATCCGTATCCCATCCCAGCAGCAGATCTCCCTGGTTCGCATCAATGGATCCGAACATTCCGTTGATCGCCGAAAAACGCAATTCATGCTGAAACGTATGGCCTGCCAGGGTTGCATGGTTTGCTTCAATGTTCATCTTGAAGTCCTGATCCAGCCCGTACTGCCTTAAAAATCCGATTGCGGCCGCCGCGTCGAAATCATACTGGTGCTTGGACGGTTCCTTCGGCTTCGGTTCGATATAAAAGTCCCCTTTGAATCCGGATTCCCTTGCATATTGAACCGCCATGCGCATGAAACGCGCCATATTGTCCAGTTCCAGCTTCATGTCGGTATTGAGCAGCGTCTCGTAGCCCTCGCGCCCTCCCCAGAAGACAATGGCGTTTCCGCCCAGTTTGATGACAATATCGATATTCTTTTTCACCTGAGCTGCCGCATAGGCAAAAACATCCGCATTGGGTGCGGTGGCGGCGCCATGCATATACCGCGGGTTGCCGAACAATTTCGAAGTGCCCCAGAGCAATCGCTTGCCGGTCTCTTTTTGCTTCGACCGGAGATAGTCCGATATCTCATACAGCCGCCGGGCGGATTCGGCAAGCGTCGGCGCTTCTTCAATCAGATCATAATCATGGAAGCAAAAATAGTCCATGTCCAGTTTCTCCATCAATTCGAATCCGGCATCCGCCTTCGCCATTGCCAGTTCTTCCGGACAAGTCGCTCCGAAGCGCCTGTCCTGGGTAGCGGCACCGAACATATCCGCACCGCCTGCGCCCAGGGTGTGCCACCAGGACATGGCAAATTTCAAGTGATCCCGCATCTTCTTTCCGGCAATGACCTCATCCGGATTATAGTGGTGAAAAGCAAGCATATTCCTGCTCTCCGCGCCCGCATAAGTGATTTTATCGATTCCTGGAAATTTTTCTCTCATACTGTTTTCGCCTCTCTCTCTTAATGATTCTTGTCCTAGTACTCCTGGCCTTTTGTTACTCCTGACTTCTGGTATTCCTTGCTTTTGGTATTCCTTGCTTTTGGTATTCCTTGCTTTTAATACTCTTGACTTTTTGTACGATTATGTTCTCTTCTGTCATGCTTTTCGTTGTCAGGATGTTTGAACGTTCCGGTGAATGAAAAGCAGATGTTTTAGGCGTGTGCTCGAGAACACCTTGAATTTATCATAGGCATTCCCCACTGTCAAGGGGATTTTCCACAGGGCGATCGATTACGAAAAGAAATGGACTAGTGCAACATAGGGACGGTTCTTGTGTTGCATTTTATTTTATTTCGTTTATGCAACACAAGAACCGTCCCCATGTTGCAAAAATTCTAAGCATTGCACGAAAATCCTCGAAAAGTCGTTGAAGTTCTTCTGAAATCCGGTAAATTCCCGCTCAGCCCTTCAACGCAAAAAACATAATGACCACAAACAGCAGCACGCCGACCATTAAGATGATCATTGCCGCATTGTTTCCACGCTCATCTTGCTTCCTGCGTTCCCGGATCAGCTGTTCGATCCGGTCTTTTGTCGCAAAAGTCCGGGGATGCAAGGCATCGATATCGAGGAGCTTCTCGATATAGGTCGATTTTACTTCTTCCAGCTGTTTAATATATGTGTCGCCGGGTTCTTTTGCATTGACAATCTGATCGATTTTCTGATTTGCCCGAAAATTCAGATTTACAATTTCTTTCTCGCGGTCAATTTCTACGGAACCGCCGTGTACAACGCGCAGAATCTCGTCCCGGACCATGAATCTACTGCCGCAGTACATACAAAATCCTGTTTCTTTGGTATCGTCCATCTGGATCGACCCATTGCAGCTCGGGCACCGAAGTTGAATAAGCGCCATGTTGATAACCTCCTGTTAAGC
>CAZJXH010000121.1:0-10759 GCA_964549475.1 uncultured Oscillospiraceae bacterium | reverse complement strand
GACGGTTCTTGTGTTGCATTTTATTTCGTTTATGCAACACAAGAACCGTCCCCATATTGCACCCGTGTTTCACCCATGTTCCACAAGATTGATTCTACGGTAGATTCTTCTCATTTTCCGTTGCTTCTGAAACAGTTAGGAAAATAAAAAAGCCTGCCGTTTTTATGGCAGGTGTTTCTATCCCGGGTTTTTTGCCCATGCTGGATGGATCATTTGGCTTATCCATGGGTTCGTCCCTTATTGGACTATTTATTGATCATGACATTGCCAGCAGCAATTCCCGGAGCACTTTGCATGCAACCGCCGTGGAACAGCCGCTGGAATCGTAATTCGGAGCCAGCTCATTGATATCCGCTCCGACAATATGAAGCTGCGAGCCAACAGCCAGAATGGCTTCATGAAGCTGGGCAAAACTGATTCCTCCCGGTTCAGGCGTGCCGGTGCCGGGCAGAACGGATGGATCCAGCACATCCAGATCGATGGTGAAATAGACAGGCTTGTTCTTCAATTTTTGAATCGTCTCTGCAAGCCCGTCAAGGTTGAATCGATTCATAAACACATGGGAAGCACTCCAGTCAAACTCCTTTTTATCCCCGGAACGGATTCCGAATTGATAAATTTTCTGGTCGCCGAGCATTTCCCATATTCTCCTCATGACGGTCGCATGCGACAAAGCCTCCCCGAGATACTCCTGCCGTAAATCGCTGTGTGCGTCCAGATGGATGATATGAAGGTCCGGATATGCTTGAAAAGCCGCCTTGACAGCAGGGAGGGTGACAAGATGCTCGCCTCCGACCATGACCGGACGTTTCCCATCTTTATAGATATCCGCGACAAAAGTCTCAATCTGGTTTAGTGCATGAACCGGATTGCCAAAAGGAAGTTCCAGATCGCCAGCGTCATACACAGCCTGTTCCGCAAGATCCTTGTCCTGGTAAGGGCTGTAGGTTTCGAATCCGTAAGATTCGCCGCGCATGGCTCTGCTGGCAAACCGTGTTCCCGGACGGTAGGACGTTGTCGAGTCAAAAGGGGCGCCGAAGACGACAATCTCCGCTTCCTCATATTCTTTGTCACACCCAAGAAATGTTTCGATATTCCTATTCCTCTTCATCTTCCAGCAGCTCCTTTACATAAGTCGGAAGCGCGAAGCTTCCGGTATGGATCCGGGTGTTATAATACCGGGTGTGCAGTCCGAGTTCTTCCCATTTCGGCGCATCCAGATCCTGGATCGGATCCAGTTTCTTGGAGGCGAATCCAAAAAGCCAGTGCCCGGAAGGGTAGCTCGGAATATGCGCCTGATAGACCTTGCAAACCGGAAAATATTCTTCAATCCGTTTGTGGGCCCGCTTCATTGAATCGGCATAATGGCTGTAATACGGGCTTTCGTGCTGATTCACCAGGACGCCGTCCGCTTTCAGCGCTTTAAAGCAGTTGCCATAGAATTCTCTTGTGAACAAGCCCTCTCCTGGACCGAACGGATCAGTGGAATCCACAAGAATCATATCATATTCCTCGATCTTCGAGCGGACAAAACGCAAGCCGTCTTCATAATAAATATTCACACGCGGGTCGTCAAAGCAGCAAGCCGTCTGGGGCAGATATTTCTTGCACACTTTTACCACTTCCTCGTCGATCTCCACCATGTCAATGGTTTCCACCGAAAGGTAGCGGGTCAGTTCTCGGATCGTTCCCCCGTCTCCGCCTCCAATGACAAGGACTTTTTTTGCATCCTGTCTGACCGCCATCGGAACATGCACCATCATATCGTGGTAAATAAACTCATCTTTTTCCGTCACCATCATCAGCCCGTCCAGCGTAAGGAACCGGCCGAATTCCGTTGATTCAAAGACATCGATCTGCTGGATCCCGCTATGATTTGTATAGAGTACATTCGAGACTTTGATTGAAAACCGCACATTAGGCGTATGTTGTTCGGTGTACCATAATTCCATTTTATTTTCCTCCGCCGTTCTTTACCCGACCACATTGATGAATTCGACCTTCATGTCCTGCGTTCCGGTCAAAAAGCATCCTTTCTCCTTGGCATATCGGATATAATCCAGAATTTCCCTTGTGATTCTCTCTCCCGGAGCAAGAATCGGAATCCCGGGAGGATAGGCCATGACAAATTCTCCACAAATGGCATGGTCGCTTTGCTCGATCGGAATCGATTTTTTTTTGGAATAAAAAGCCTCTTTCGGCGGAATGACAATTTCGGGATTGATGTATTCATGGTCGAACATCCCCGCCTTGTCTTTGCTGTAAAGCCGTTTGATTTCGGAAAGAGCCGAAACAAGCCGTTCGATTTCGAGCGCCCGGTCTCCGACTGAAATGATTGCCAGGATATTGCCTAAATCGCCGAATTCGATCTGGATGTTATATTGATCTCTCAGAATATCATAGACTTCAATCCCTGCCAGCCCGATCTCCCTTGTATAGACAGACAATTTGGTCCGGTCGAAATCAAAAATGGAGTCCTTGTTGACCAGTTCCGTTGAAAATGCGTCAAACCCGCCGATCTGGTTGATTTCCGTCCGTGCATACTCCGCAAGACCAGTCACTTTGTTGAAAATTTCTTTCCCGTGAAGCGCCAGGTTTCTTCGGGAGATATCCAGGGAAGAAATCAGCAGATAGGATCCGCTTGTCGTTTGTGTTAAATTGATAATCTGGCGTACATAGCCCGGATTCATACGTTCTCCGGTCAACAGGAACGAGCTTTGAGTCAAAGACCCTCCTGTTTTATGCATGCTGACCGCAGCCATGTCGGCGCCGCACCGCATTGCGGCTCTGGGCATGTCCTCCCCGAAATAAAAATGGGTTCCATGCGCTTCGTCTGCCAGAACCAGCATATGGCTGGCATGAGCCAGTTCGATAATCGCCTGTATATTCGAGCAGATTCCATAATAAGTAGGGTTGTTGACAAGAACCGCCTTGGCATCCGGATTCTGCCGGATAGCCTCTTCCAGATCCGAAAGGGTCATTCCAAGCGGAATCCCCAGTCTTTTATCGACTCCGGGATTCACGTAAACCGGAATCGCGCCGCAGACAACCAGCGCATTGATGGCGCTTCGGTGGACGTTGCGGGGCAGGATGATCTTCTCCCCTTCCTTGCAGGTGCTCATGATCATCGCCTGGACAGCACTTGTAGTCCCATTGACCATAAAAAAGGCCGAATGAGCGCCGAACGCCATTGCAGCCAGCTTTTCCGCCTGGTTGATCACCGAGACGGGGTGGCATAGGTTATCCAACGGTTTCATAGAATTCACATCGACAGAAAGGCATTGTTTTCCTAAAAACTCGGTCAGTTCCGGATTGCCGCGGCCTTGCTTATGGCCGGGCACATCAAATGGAACGACACGGTTTGACTTATACTTCACAAGCGCTTCATAAACCGGCGCCATCGATTGAGACAGAGTCGTCACCTGGCTCTCCTCCCTTTCAGCCTTTTTGGTATACATTCATTCCGCTGAAAATTTCGATCATTTCCTTGCGCAGACTGTCCGTGATTGCGAGCCGCTGCTTGGGGGGCAATTCATAGACGTCTTTATTGAAAAGATAATTCTGTAATTCAATTTCCTTGATCAGCATCTTGGTATGAAAAATATTCGCCTGATAGACATTGACATCGATCGCATCGTATTTTGTCAATGTGACATCGTCGATATAGTCCTGAATCGACGTGATATCATGGTCGATAAAGCATTTTTTGCCGTCCATGTCACGGGTGAATCCTCTGATACGGTAATCAATTGTGATAATATCCGAATCAAAGCTGCCGATAAGATAGTCCAGCGCATTCAGCGGGGATACCTTGCCGCAGGTCGCAACATCGATATCGACCCGGAAGGTCGCGATCGAATTGTCCGGATGGTATTCGGGATAGGTATGCACGGTCACATGGCTTTTGTCAAGATGTCCAAGAACCGTCTCTCTTCTCTCATGTGCGCCAGCCTCGCTCATATTGCCGGTTTGATCGGTATATTTCGATGCAACGGCTTCTTCTGCGATCATTAAATTCACACTGGCGCCCTGGGGATCATAATCTTGTTTTGATATGTTCAATACGTGGGCTCCAATAATATTCGTAACGTCACATAAAATCTTGGTTAAGCGCTCTGAGTTATATTGTTTATCAATATACGCAATGTAATCTTTCTGTTCTCTCTCACTTTTTGCATAGCAAACATCATAGATGTTGAAGCTAAGTGTTTTTGTGAGGTTGTTAAAGCCGTATAATTTCAGCTTGTTTTCCAACCCTAACATCACTACCTTTCTATATTAAACTCAATTCCTCATGTTACATCAAAAAGGGGGAAAGGTCAATAAATATTTGTCATTCAAAGCATTTCAAAGCATTTCAAGGTCTTCCTTAATATTTGTCATCCGGGGCATTCCCGGCCAGAACAATCGCTTCCGAATGAAACATGGGAACGGTTCTTGTATTTCATTTTAATTTATTCCGTTTATGAAATACAAGAACCGTCCCCACTTTGCACTGATTTCCGGCCTTTCCACTTTGCAGGAATAACAAAAACGGAATGGGCCGCTGTTCTTCCGCCCATTCCGTTTTAAAACCGCTGATATAAAATATTCCCTGCTGCCTGGCTGTTGTTTTTCGGAACTATTTCTTCTATGAAATGGTTTCTTCCTAGAAACTGTTGCTGCTCGAATAATTATTGCCGTTTGAATTCGTATTGTTGTTGTTTCCCTGGTTGCTCCCGCCAGGTTTCGTTCCCCGCATCGCATCGAACATCGCTTTGTCATTCAGCGAAACATTGACAGAAGAGACGAAATGGCTGTTATGATTCGTCTTGAGCAGCAGGTTGATGATCATTTCTGTAACAGCGGCAGTATCAAGCTGACCGAACGCTTTGCGGATGGTCCATACAGCATCCAGTTCACGTTTGGAAAGCAATAATTCCTCTCTTCTCGTTCCGGAACGGTTCAGATCAATCGCCGGGAAGATTCTCTTTTCGGAAAGCTTGCGGTCCAGATAGACTTCCATGTTTCCGGTTCCCTTGAATTCTTCAAAAATAACCTCGTCCATGCGTGATCCCGTATCGATCAGCGATGTTGCAATGATCGTAAGGCTTCCGCCATTCTCGATATTTCTTGCCGAGCCAAAAAAGCGTTTGGGTCCGTATAAAGCGCCCGGATCAAGTCCCCCGGACAAGGTCCGCCCTGTCGGATTGATTGTCAGGTTGTACGCACGGGCAAGCCTCGTGATACTGTCCAGAAGGATCACGACGTCCTGTCCGAGTTCAACCAGACGCATCGCTCGTTCAAGCACAAGTTCGACCACTTTAACGTGGTTTTCGGGGGTTTTATCGAAAGTGGAATACACCACTTCGCCATTGATCGACCGCTGCATGTCGGTGACTTCCTCCGGACGCTCGTCGATCAGTAAAACAATCAATTTTGTTTCCGGATTGTTCGTCGAAATGGCATTGGCTATTTTTTGAAGCAGGATCGTCTTGCCGGCTTTCGGAGGAGAAACAATCATTCCTCTCTGTCCTTTTCCAATGGGAGCCACCAGATCAATAATCCTTGTGGATAATTCATTTTTCACTGTCTCTAAAATAAATCGCTCGTCGGGATAAATCGGCGTAAGCTGGTCGAATTGCGGCCGGCCGATCATCTTTTCGGGCGAAAGCCCGTTGACTTCTTTAATATATAGAATCGCCTGGTAACGGTCGGTCTCCCGCTGCAATTTGCCCGGCCCCGTGATCCAGTCCCCGGGTCGCAAGCCAAACCGCCGTATGTATTGAGGCGGAATGTAGATGTCTTTGGGACCCTGCAGATAGTTTGTCTTTCTTAAAAAGCCATATCCATCGGGCATGATCTCCAAAGCACCCTCCACCATTTCCAGTACTTCAGGAGGAGGGACTTTTTCGTGTTTCTTTTTTTCTCCCTCTTCGATCGGAATAGAATTCGCTAGAGAATCATCCGGATTTATTGATGGTTGGCTTGCTGATGGTTGGGTTATCAACGGTTGGCTTGCCGGCATCTGGCTTGTCGATGCCTTGTTTATATGCCTGTGATGCTTTTCGGAGGAAGCGGTTTCTTTCTTCTCTTCTGAAACTACTGCCGAAGCAGTTTCGTTCACGGTCTTTAAAGGCGTCTCTATAATATTTTTTGATGTTGTGTCAGCAGGGGTTTCTACGATGATTTTCTCCTCTGTGTCAGCAGGGGCTTCCACAATGGTTTTCTCCCCTGTATCAGCAGGGGTTTCTACGATGATTTTCTCTTCTATGTCAGATTTTACATCTGTAGTTGTTGGCAAGGCAGCGTCAGATTGGATGTCCACTGTTACTGACAAGGCTGTTTCTCCAACAGATTCGATCTTTTTTATCTTCTTCCTTGCAATTTTACTTTTAGCTTTTTTATCTGGTTCCTTTTCTGGTTCCTTTTCTGCTTCCTTTTCTGGTTCCTGTCCGGTGCTTAATCCCGCATCGGGCACTTTTTCTTCCGTTCTATTATCCTGGTCCTGCGGCTTGCTTTTTTTTGATTTGTGTTTATTCGCAGTCGTTCCTGTTTCAGGTGCTTTTTCCAGATCATTGCCCGTTTCTGCGGCATCCGGCTTGGAATCCGTTCCGGCAGGCTCCAGGGAGGCTTTTGTTTCAGAAAGATCTTCTTTTTTCCCTGCAACTGCCTTCTTCGCTTTTTTGTTTATATTTGTAGCGATTTCAACGGGATTGGATCCTTTGGCTCTTCCTTTCGTTTTTGCGAGAACCGCTCCATCTGTTTTCTCGGTTGAATCCAGCTGCGGCCCGCCGGTTGATTCGGTCTTCCCGTCCGGATTGTTCTTTGTCGCAAGCTCCAGCATGAACAGCCGCTTGTTCAATTCTCGCTTTGAAAGCTTTTCCGCAGGTTTTTCTTTTAAAGGGGCCGACGATTCCTGCACATTTTCTTCGACCGGAGATGTTTCTTTCTCTTTCTGCTTCTTACCCAATGATGTCTTCTCCCTGCTTTTTTTGATTTTTTGCGGAGTGCTCTTCGCTTCAAGCTCTTGTTCCTTCTCGAAAAGGAACGCAGCGAGATCGGGCTGAGTCATTTTCTCCGCTTGCTTGGATGTCAATACACGACCCAGCGTTGCAAGTAAAACAAGATCTTCCTTGTTTTTACCAAAAAACTTATTAAATGGCATAATATCACCTCATATGTCAGTTTGAACGATTTATAATGGATGTCATTGTGAAAATATCGCAATAATGCCTGAAAATGTAATAAATCGATTTTTTGTTTGCTGAAAAGGAATATTTACTGTTTTCATAATTAGATACAAATGGAGTTCGTTCAGATACGTTCCTATTATAAGAGCAAACCTGGAATCCGTCAATCACTATTTTTCAACCTTTTTATTTCACTCGCTTTTTTCGTCTTTTATCCGATTTCATTCATTATTTTTCACGTTTTATTTTAACAGCGGTTCCATCATTTCATTGGTTCATTCATTCTAATGCCATTTTTTACTTGATCAAGAATGTCATTCATCCTGCAGTCCTTCATTGATGAATTTTATTCCAAAAACAAAGCAACCCTTCGCAAAAAGAGCTGCTTTTAAAATCCGCTGCATCTGGTTTGCACGGATAGGAATATCTGTTCCGAAAATCAACCTTCGCCCATCACATCAAAACGGTCTCTCATGGACAAGGCGCGTCCCGTACCAATGGCAACGCAAGATACCGCATCGTCCGCGACAACCACTTCAATCCCGACCCTCTCGGCCAGATAGCGGTCCAGTCCGTATAGAAGCGCGCCTCCGCCTGTAAGGACAATGCCTCTCTGGCTGACATCAGCCATTAATTCCGGCGGGGTGATCTCAAGAACAGAATGAACGGCCTCAAAAATTTGGAAAACCGGTTCTTCCAATGCTTCCAGCATTTCAGTCGAAGTGATGGTAATGGTGGCAGGCAATCCGGTGATCAGATTGCGGCCTCTGACATCCATTGACGTTTCTTCTTCTCTTGCATAGGCGCATCCGATGTTGATTTTCAGTGTCTCAGCCGTACGCTCTCCGATTAAGATATTATGTTTGCGGCGGACATGCTTGACAATCGCCTCATCAAATTTGTCTCCCGCTACCTTTAGTGAAAAATCAACAACCGGACGACAAAGAGAAATCACAGCAATATCCGTTGTTCCGCCCCCGACATCGACAATCATGCTTCCGCTTGCTTTCGCGATGTCAATTCCGGCGCCGATTGCCGCGGCAATCGGCTCTCTTACAAGATAGACATCCTTCGCGCCGGCATGGCGGCAAGCATCTTCGACCGCTTTTTGCTCAACCTGGGTGATCACGCTTGGAACACAAACCATGATCGTCGGTTTGAAATATTTTGAGAGACTTCCTTTATAAACGCGCCGAATAAACTCCTTCAGCATCACTTCTGTGACTTTGAAATCCGAAATCACTCCGTCGCGAAGAGGACGGATCGCTTCTACAGAACCGGGGGTCCTTCCCAGCATCAGACTGGCATTCTCTCCAACCGCGAGTACTCTTCCGGTTTTCGTATTAATCGCAACAACGGACGGTTCCCTTAAAACGACTCCTTTTCCTTTGACATATATCAAAACAGTTGCTGTTCCTAAATCAATCCCAATGTCCATTCCTAATCCCATCTAACTACGTCCTTCCTTGTATTTACTCTGACTTACATCGTTGCATTTCCTATATTGACTCTTCCCATTGAAGGGACAAAATTAGCGCTCGTCAAACAATCGTATACTATAATACTATAATTATCAGAAAAATGCACTAATTTGAGTAAAAATAATATGAAATATATGAAAGCCTGTCATTCTAAATCATTGGAAGCGGTGGTTATAATGCAGCCATGAGCCAGATCACCGATTTTTAAAAAGCACTAATATCTGCCGTATTTCCGGATTGCCTGAATCATTGCTCTGACATTTTCTTCCTTGCAATAGGAGGTGATGGAATTGGCGCTGGAAATGATATATCCTCCGTTCTCTCCTATTTTTGTGATCCGGTTTTTTACTTCCTGGTCCACTTCTTCAACCGTACCCAGTGTCAGTGTATAATGAAGGTCAATGTTGCCAATGATACATACTTTTCTGCCATATTCCCTTTTGATAAGCTCGATGTCCATCGCACCCGGTTCAATGGGGTGAAGTCCGTTCATTCCGAGCGTAAGAAGATCATCCATCACCGGCATCAGATTCCCGTCGCTATGGTAGATCCAGGGAAGTTTACAGGCCTGTGCCGGAACCTTCATCCTGGGAAGCAGAATCTCGTTGAATATCTGTGGAGAGAACATTGTACCGCTTTTATAAGCAATATCGTCAAAGCACCAGATAAAATCAAATCCAAGCCGGTTGATATGTTCAATGACCCGCGCGGACCATTGGGTATAGATGTCAAGAAGTCTTTCCACAACGCCTGTTTCATCCGCAAGATTATAGGAAAAGCTCTCAAGTCCCATGCTGTTCATCATGGCGGATGCTCCAAGCCTTGTCCTTGCACAAAGCGCATATCCGCTGTCTTTGTATTTATCGATGAATCTCTTCGCCTCTTCATAAAATGATTCGTTGTCCGGATCCGGCATTTTCACCAGGGCAAGATCCTTTTCTTCTAAAATAAGGCCTTCTGTGATATACTCCTTGTTCCCTGAATAGTGCTTTTTCGCAAAAATCGGTGGAAAGAAGCCCTCATAGGGAATGGCATCCATGCCGAATGCCGATGCCACAGCCACCTTGTCATCGGAGTCCGTCCCTGCGATTGCTCTTTGTATTTCAACATCCGGAACATCAATAAAGGGAACCCTGTCCGGTTTCTCCAGCCTCAACGCTGCTAATACTCGCTCTCTTGAATTCATTTGCCAACCCTTTCTATATATAATATAGTACTTTTAGTATAGTGCTTTCTGTCTTCCCAAGATATTCTTGTTCCCTATCAGCGATATTCTTATTCCCTATCAGCCGGCAAGTTTGTCTTCAACCAAAAACACTGCCAGCCGGATCGTATATGCCATATTTCCGGGCGGTTTCCAGCATTGCAATGAAATTTTCCGGCTTCACGCCAGAATGGATTGTATTGCTGGATTGCAGGATATATCCGCCTCCTCCGGCAGCGTCCCGGATGCATTGGATAACTGCTTCCTCCACTTCTTCCCGGCTGCCGGAACAAAGAAGACTTCCACAGTCCACATTTCCAAGAAGACAGATTCTGTCGCCAAATGTTTTTTTAACGTTTGCAAGATTCATACCGGCCGATGGATCCAGCGACTGGATCCCCTGTATGCCGCAGTCGATGAATTCCGGAAGGATATCCCAGATATTGCCGTCCGTGTGTTTGACACAGTACGCCCCTGCATTCCTTATTGTTGCAACCAGTTTTTTCAGATTTGGCAGAATGAACCGGCGGAATATATCTTTTGAGAACAAAAGTCCGCTGTTGAATGCATAATCATCGCATATAGCGACAATATCCGCACCGATTTCGATGGCATTTGCGGCCACTTTACACGCGAATTCAGTAAATATTCCTGTAAGCTCTTCTACAAACTCCGGATTGTCATAGAAATCCATTAAAAGATTTTCCATCCCGCGGACATAGGTGGGATAGATGAAGACATCATCCATCATGAATACAACCGCTTTATCTCCCCGGCTCCTCACCATGTTCTCCAGATTGTCGTATCGGATCGGATTTTCGGTTGACGGAACTTTCAGCTTCCTTATATCCGTACTGTCCGCCAAAGGGCCATTTTCCGGATAATAGGACATGTCCGCCGTC
>CAZJXH010000120.1:0-10796 GCA_964549475.1 uncultured Oscillospiraceae bacterium | reverse complement strand
CCTTGTGATTCCCCATTCATCCATGAATCGGCTGTTCCCAAGGTCTTTTCTTATATAGTTGACTTTTGTAACAAGAGCATCCAGTCCGACTTTATGGACAAATTCACAATAATCCATCCCGGGGCATATTTTTTCTCTAACCTTCGGATCAATCTGCCATTCATTGACCGGCACCCTGTCGGGCTGTTTCAGATCAAGGGCTTTGAAAATTCTTTCCTTTGATTCCACAATCGATTCCTCCAACGTCTCAAGTTTCAATTCAATCCGATTTTCTTCTGCTAATAATCCATCCACATTCCCCCGTTTACAGGGATTGTCTGTCCGGTGACATAAGAGGACAGGTCTGATGCCAGATACACTGCGGTTCTGCTCACATCTTCCACTGTTCCGGCCGTTCCCATCGGGATGATCTCCATCAGGCGCCTGTGTTCTTCTTCAGAAAACTGGTTTGTCATCTCGGTGACAATCAGTCCCGGCGCAATCGCGTTGATTCTTACGTTGTATTTTGCGAACTCTCTGGCAGACGATTTCGTAAAGCAGATGATGCCCGCTTTGGATGCCGCATAATGGGATCCGGGCACTTTGGCACCGCCTGTCTTTCCAGCCGCAGAAGCCATGTTGATGATAATTCCGGAGCCTTTTTTTCTCATGAAGGGAACCACTGCTTTCGTACAAAGAAAGACTCCTTTCATATTAATATCAAAAACCCTGTCCCATTCTTTTTCCGTCATATCCTCGATCAGAATCACCTTGTTGACTCCGGCGTTGTTCACCAGGACATCAATCGCTCCGAAATTCTTCCAAGTGGTTTCCATCATTTCAGATACGCTTTTTTGATCCGAAACATCGCATTTCACAGCCAGGCCCTTGACCCCGTATTGTCTGATCTCACCAGCGATTTTTTCTGCGCTTTCCATGTCAATATCAGAAACGGCGACATTTGCGCCGTATTGCGCAAACATCAGAGCAATTCCTCTTCCGATTCCTCTTCCCGCGCCTGTTACTAAAATATTCTTATCCTGCAGCATAACAATCCTCCTTTTTATTGTGTACATCGTTGTATACATCTATTTTTAAAATATAAATCATGCCATGGTTTTTGTCAATAGGTTTATTGATTATTGCGAGCACATTACTTGTTTTTTAATATAATTGATGGTATTATCTGCATATTTTAGGCTATATATTACATATTCTGTTTTATTTCCAGCATTTTTGTCCGTGTGTTATGCTGTGAATTGCTGAATGCTTTCTCTTGACTTATGTATACATCTGTGTTATTTTATTCATATTCAAGTCGTCGTAAGTGCTTGTTAACTCTAAAACTTATGTTATCCGACGAGGAAAATTTCTGTAGGGCGAGGCGGTGGATAATTGACACCAACGCAGCCATACTGGAATTTAACCGGCGGTATCCTATGGAATTAGAGTCAACAAAGGACTAATGCTCTGTCAACTTGAAAAACATATTGTTATCCGACGAGGAAAATTTCTGTAGGGCGAGGCATCGGATGGAGGAATCCTGTATGTATCTCGATTGACGGCAACACTGCCATACAGGAATTTAACCAATCTGGAATTCGTACAAAAGGAGTGTGGGAAATGGCCATCAGCTTAAAGCAGCAAGCCTATGCCATCATCAAATCTAAAATAGTCAATTGTGAATATGCGCCGAATATGCTACTCAATGAAGAGCTCTTATGCAAGGAGATCAATGCCAGCCGTACGCCGATCCGAGATGCGCTAAGCCGATTGGAGCAGGAAAACCTTGTGACCATTCTGCCAAAGAAAGGCATTCTTGTCTCCCCGATGACGGTAAATGAAATCAATACTATTTATGAAACCAGGATTCTTCTGGAACCCTATATTCTTGCAGCATATGGCACCCGTATCACCCAAGAGATCTTCCAGCGGATGCAGACAATCGTGACCGGAATTCATGTGGATCCGGAAAAATGCACTCCGGAGAATATTAAGCAATATTACAAATTGGATAATGAATACCATCATATCATTGTCAATCTCAGTGAAAACAAATATCTGATCCAATGTTACGAGAACATGTTCAACCACAATCTCCGGTTGCGCATCCTCGGCGGGAATCAGCTGCCCCAGCGATTTCTTGAAACACAGCAGGAGCATCTTCAAATTCATGACGAAATCGTCCGGAGAAATTATGTACAAGCTGCTGAAGTTTTGAAACAGCATTTATTGTCATCGAAAGATGCTTCTTTTAAAATCTTAATGAACATGAACAGCAGTTATTCGATATAAATATCATATTGGAATGATTTTTATTTCGTTTTATCTGTTTTTTCCTTTGGATCTGCTTTTCTATTCAAAATAGTCAGAATCTGCTCGGCTGCGATGCATCGGGTCTGGGCCTCGACGGCCAGTTGAAGGGCAAGGTTGCGCAAGATGTCTTTCTCATTTTCTCCAGCGATGTCCTTTATTCCTTCTGTAACAATCCCGGAGGTCCTGGCAATCGCCAGCTCCTGCACTTCGCGGAACCGGTCATAGAATTTTTCGATCTTGTCGCTTTCATTCACTTTGAAATCTTTCAGCAAATCCGATAAGTCCGGCATGGACAGGACTTTTTTCAACGAACAGATGACCAGCAATAAAGCAATGTGGTCTCTGGAATATTTTTTTGACTCTGCACGGGGAATGACATGGTCTTTCGTATAATTATTGATCATGGAAGGAGTGATAATCCGGTCTTCCCCGGTCTCGCGGGGAATCAGCAGCTGCCTGTCCAAAAAGGTGACAACCTGGTCCATATACAGTTCGATATCCGGAAGCCGGTCCCACATAGCAGGTTTCCGTCCGGAAAATTCAGCGTTCCAGTCCTGCACTTCATTCGTAAAAGGATTCCTGTCACGCTCTACGTCCATATCATTCCTGTCTGCTTTTTCTTTCATCCTGCCCCCATCGGAATTGTTCCGCAATTCCTCTTTGAATTATTACATGATTTCATTTTAACGTTTCTGAATCAAAAATATTGTATCATATTTCTCAACATTGTACAATGCGGATGATATTTTGCACATTATTATTACATTAATTCTATAGTATATTATTCACATTGCATTTAATAGTTTTATTTACTATATCATATGTTATGTGTTATAATTCCATATATGATGCAGTGTGCATGATCCAATTGAAGGAGCCGGATCGCCGGATAGGAATAACGGGAACGCAAAATGCAAATGCAGATATGGAAATATAGATATAAAATATAGTATAATACAATATGAATGTAGCGTGATTGTGGACGCGGATGCGGACACAGATGGAGGCAAAAGTGGATTTGACATTAAAAAGCGCATATTTGTTCGGGGATTCTATTGCGAAAGGAGTCACCTTCGACGATTTGTCAGGAAAATATACCTTGTTGAAAAATAATTTCGCATCGATGGCTGCGAATTATCTTGGCGTCCTCTTGAGCAACAAGGCAAAGTTCGGATGCACAATCAAAAAGGGGCAGGAAGTTATTGCTAAAATGATTTCATCCTCTTGTGCGGAGAAATCATTTGACTATGCATTTTTAGAATTCGGGGGAAATGACTGTGATTTCAATTGGAAAGAGATCTCACTGGATCCGAAAGCGGAGCATCTGCCAAAAACACCTTTAGTTGAATTTATTTCTACATATGAAGAGATCATCTGTGATTTAAAAGCGAATCATATCATCCCCGTCATCATGACCCTGCCCCCGCTCGTTGCAGAGTCCTATTACCGTTGGATCAGCAAGGATATTGTACAGAAAGAAAACATCCTGTCCTGGCTGGGAGGCGACTGTGAAGCGATTTACTACTGGCATGAGCGGTATAATGGCGCAGTCTGGGAGGTTGCATCAAAAACAAACTGCCGTGTGATTGACATTCGTAAAGTATTTCTGGAAAAGAAGAATTATAAGCAATATCTTTGTACCGATGGCATTCATCTGAATCAGGCCGGGCATGAGATGGTCTACCATGTTCTTGTGGACAGCGCGAAAGAAATCGATAACGGGGTTGTCTGAGCTTATTCTGCGTCGTCTTTTTGTAATCCTTTTATCTCTTTGATGGATTTCTCGAGCGTTCTTCTTGGGATGGATAAAAAGTGGCTGCATTTCTGGCAGCGGATGCCGATTTCTTGCCCTACCCGCTCCACCACCCATATGGAATTTCCACAAGGGTGGCTTTTTTTCAAAGTGAGAATCTCTCCCTTTTTAAAAGGATATAATTCGTACTTGCCAGTCATACCGCTCTCTCTTTCTTTCGTCCAATCGCTACGCGGGGATTTCCGCCATAATCCTTTTTAACCGATATCTTTTCAAAAAATCCTGCTTCTTCAAAAAGTTTCTGAATCTCGTTTTCCTGATCATAGCCAATCTCGAGCAATATCCATCCACCCGGGGCCAGCATCGTCTTTGCGCATTCTGCGATACGGTGATAGAACCGCATTCCGTCGCTGCCGCCGTCCAGTGCAAGAGGAGGCTCGTATAAGGCAACTTCCGGTTCAAGCGTGGGAATGACCTGTGTCTTGATATAGGGAGGGTTCGCCAGTATCATTTGGTAGTTCTCATGATCCGCAGCGAAGTCAGACAAATCCGACATCATGTCCCATTGTACAATCTGAATCTGGCTGGAACAGTGAAGTCTTCTTGCGTTTTCGGCCGCATAGGAAAGCGCCCGGCACGAGATGTCTGTCGCCACCCCGTTGATATCGAATCCGGCCTCCTTCATTTTTTTAATAAAAGACAGCGCGATACATCCGCTGCCTGTGCAAAACTCCAGAAATCCGAAATCCCCCGGAGTAAAGGAATTCGGACATTCAGAGGAAGGAAAGCATGGGAAAAGCCATTCTTTCGCTATTTTCAGTGCCTCTTCCACTAGGATCTCGGTGTCTGCGCGGGGAATCAGGACGCCTTCGCCAACCGTGAATTCTTCTCCCATGAAATAGGAGGAGCCCATGATATACTGCAGGGGCTCATGTTTCAGCCGACGATGCACTTTTTCGATAATTTCATTTTTCTGTGTCGCATCAACCGTCATCCGGGCCATATCCAGCCGTATTTTTGACGGCGGAACCGATAATAAAGCTGCTGCGATACGGTATGCTTCTTCTTTGGCGGTCTTTGGAAAGCCAGGCGCCAGAATCCCGATGCTTTCGGAAATAATAAGCCCAAGGTCGAATGTCTGGTGGAAACCAGTCACCACTCATCTCCTCTTTCCCCTGCGGGAATAACAGGAACCATCGCCGCTATGGCGACTTCCAGCATCGAATCATCCGGTTCTTTGGTGGTAAGTCTCTGGAGCATAAGCCCTGGCCATGACAACGCTCGTGTGAGCATATTGTCGTGTTTTGCCGACCAGTGGATGACTTCGTAGGAAAGGCCCGCAAGAAGCGGCACACAAGCAAGCCGGGTCAGCAGGTCCAGAATGATGTTGAATTTAGGAATAAAGGAAAAGACGATGATGCTCAGGATAAGAATGATAAACATAAATGCCGTTCCGCATCGTGGATGGTGTTTTGAAAATTTGCGCACATTTTCAACGGTCAGCGGCATCTTGCTTTCATAGCAGGAAATGGTCTTATGCTCTGCACCATGATACATCCAGACACGCCGGATATCCTTCAGATTTGAGGCAAGCGCCAGGTAGCCAATGAAAATGGCAATCCTCAAAACGCCTTCAAAAAGGGAATAGATGATGCTGTTTGTCATGCTGGCATTCTTGTCGACCCAGAACCCGATGGTCAGATTCGTCAGAAGATTGGGTAATAGAATAAACAGTCCGACACTTATCAGAATGCCGAATATCGCAGAAAAGTAGAGAAGGACATCGGTATGCTTCATCAGAAACTGCTCGATCCTGCCTGGCTCTTTCTCTTTTTTCTCTTTTTTCTCTTTTCCTTTTTCATCTTTATCTTTGCGGCTATTCTTCGCAGGTTCCTTCTCCGGCAGGACAGGATTCTGGAAATCATCCTGTTCCATCTCCGTCATATCCGTCAAAGCGGCTGAATCTTCCGTTAAGTCGGCTGAAGCAGTCGAATCTTCCGTTAAGTCCGTTGAAGCGGCCGACTCTATTGTAAAATCTGTAGATATTGTGGATTCTTCGGCATATTCCATCGTTGTCTGCTGAATAGATGATCCGTCTTCCGAAGAATCGTCCGGGACTCCGGGCTGGCTGGTCAAAAGCGCCGCATTCGGCTCTATCGCAGGTTCGGTCTTCGTTCCAGGAGGTGTTGTATCCTCCTCGATAAACTGTGCTGAGCGAAGCAGATATCTCGTTCCTGTGACCATCTGATGAAAAATCTTGACGCTTCCCCTGACGAACGGAATTTTCGCCGCCTGAGAGGATTTTCCGATCGGAGCGGATTCCACATGAATCTGGCCATCCGGTAAGCGAACCGCCATGGCCATGGTCTGGGGACCTATCATCATCAGTCCTTCCATAAGAGCCTGTCCACCGATACTGGTCATCTTTTTGGGTCGTCTTATCTCGTCTTCCGTCCTGTTCTTTTTCATCTTCTTTTATCCTTTTTGATTCAATATTATTTTTTCTATTGTTCCTTTATTGTTCCTTTATTGTCCTTCTACTGTTCGTATCTTGATCTTCAACATATATTATATATATCACATGCATCTTGGAATGGAAGAAAATATTTTCATTCCTGATGGAAATTTTTTGTAATAGTTTATTTTATCATATTTTATTGGCTTCCTGTAAATTGTTTCATTGAATTCACTGTTTTGTCGCAATCGGTACAAAATCTGCATGGATCAAAACGGACTATATAGTCTATATGAATCGGTATAAACCGGTATAACCCACAATAACCCCGGTATAAATTGAAAAGATGCAACGTTTGGGTTGCATCTTCCTGGTATCGGTTATTATTTCTGTTCCATTCTCTTCTTGAACTTGTCAACGCGTCCGCCGGTATCGATAAGCTTCTGACGTCCTGTAAAAAATGGATGGCATTTCGAGCAGATATCCACGTTCAAATTGGGTCTTACCGAGCCGGTCTCGAACGTTTCACCACATGCGCATTTCACGATTGATTTGCCATATTTCGGATGGATGGAGTCTTTCATATGTTTCACCTCTCTCAAAGATGGACGCGTACCCTCACAACTAGTCGCGGCACGTATGTCTCATCAGATTTTAAGTCACTTTCAGTATGATACTATATAATTTTCACGTTGTCAATTTTTTCATAGAAAAACAGGGCAATCGCTTACGAAAGAAATGGATTAGTAACAGATGGAACAGGAGTGGAATGAAGCATGGTTGCAATATGGGGACGGTTCTTGTGTTGCATAAACGAAATAAAATGCAACATAAGAACCGTCCCCATATTGCAACCTGAGTTATTATACAACCTGCCGTGTCCCCATGCTCCATTTCTTTTCGTAAACGATTGCCCTGTAGAAAAAAGTACGCTCGCCGATATCAGATGGATATCGGCGTCGTACTTTCTTGCTTTTTGGCTACGATGTAAGAAATATAGTTAATTCTTACTTTGCAACTGCATCTTTCAATACTTTACCGGCTTTGAAGACAGGTACTTTTGTTGCAGGAATATTAATTGCTTTCTTTGTTTGTGGGTTGAGTCCTGTTCTTGCGCTGCGATTGCGAACCTCAAATGTTCCAAATCCGACTAATTGAACCTTTTCTCCTGTTTCAAGTGTTTCTTTGATGGATGCAAAAACTGCATTGATTGCTTTCTCGGAATCTTTTTTTGAAAATTCGATTTTTGATGCTACGGCATCGACTAATTCGCTTTTGTTCATAATTCCAACACCTTTCTTTTTTTGTTAGTACAAATCGAAACGTTGCCGTTTCTTTCCCTTAACCAGACTCGAAATGAAGATCGCGTCTGAATTGTACTCACCCATTTTACCACATTTTTATTTTTTTTCTACTATTTCTGACAAAAATTATTTAAAATTCAATTTTTTTTGTTTTTTCTTCGCCTGCAAGATCAATCCGAAGTGGATTCCAGATTGATTTCATACATTTTGAGATGCATTCAGCGACTTTTTATGATAAGATAAAAAGGATTCTATTTCGCGAATCCATGCGAATTTTTCAAGGAGGATCTTCCTTATGGGAGAAATTGAAGAGACGAATTTAATTCCACGGGACAGTTCCAGAATCGGAGCGGCCCTTGGTGTGCGGATCCCGGAGATATTGCTGCCAACAGCGGAAATCGACCGGAGCAAATGGCCGGTTGTCGCCTGCGACCAGTATACTTCCCAGCCGGACTACTGGGAATCGGTCGAGCAGGAAGTACGGGACAAGCCGTCTTCTTATCATATCATATTGCCAGAAGTGTATCTGGAAAATCCAGGCGGATCCGGTCTTGACAGGCGGATTGCTTCGATCAATCAGCATATGGAGCAGTATCTGAGTGAAGGGGTTTTAATGAGCTTTGGCGAATGCATGGTCCTTGTAGACCGGCAAACACCTTCCACTCCATCCCGTAAAGGTCTTGTTCTTGCCGTGGATCTGGAAAAATACGACTTTGAGCCAGGAAAAAACAATCTCATACGGGCTACCGAAGGAACCGTCCTGGAGAGAATTCCTCCGCGCATGCGCATCCGCAGGGACGCCCTGCTGGAAATCCCCCATGTGCAGCTGTTGGTCGATGATCCGGATCGGACCATTATCGAGCCTTTGGCGGAATTATGCGGCAAGGGGCGGTTCGAGGTCCTGTACGACCAGGACTTGATGGCCGGCGGCGGGCATGTCAAAGGGTATCGCATTCCGGAAGATGCAATTGAAACGCACAAGATGTTTCAGGCAATGTCTCTGCTCTCTTCGTATAAAGAACACGGTCTGCTGTTCGCCGTCGGAGACGGAAACCATTCTCTTGCAACCGCAAAAGCACACTGGGATTCCATCAAGTCCCGCGTTTCCTCCGGCCATCCGGCACGTTACGCACTGGTCGAGCTGATCAACATCCATGATGCCGGTCTTTCATTCGAGCCTATCCACCGGGTTCTTTTCCATGTCTCTTTTGACGATTTCATCTCCCGGTCCGCCCGGCTGGCCCCGGACCTTGACATACAGATCAGCGAGAAAATGTCTGTCGAGAATGCAATTCTGATGGCGGAAACCATTGACCCCGCCGTTCAACCCGTTCCGGTCGTCCATGGAACAACCGCGGTGGTTTTCACTTTTTCAAAGCCGGCAAGCAAGCTCACCGTCGGAACAATGCAGCTTTTGATCGATGCTTTTCTCGCAGAGGAGGCAGACGGCAAGGTGGACTATATCCATGGCAGGGAAGCGGTGATGGAACTTTCATCGGACCATATCGGGATGTTGTTTCCACCAATATCAAAAGGCACTTTTTTTGAAACAATTGTCAAGGAAGGGGTTCTGCCGCGAAAAACCTTTTCCATGGGAGAGTCTTTCGAAAAAAGATATTATATGGAATGCAAGCTGATTGTACAATAAGATGAAATGCAGACTGATTATACAATAAAATTGCAATCGAAGAGGGTCCGGCAATACACCCATTGCCATATCAGGGGGTTTTCACTCATGGGGACAAAGACCGAATTTGCCAGGGAGAATAATGATTTGTCAACAAACCGGCAACCCGGACAGATAAGGGCGGATCATCGCGTTTGTATCATCGGGGCGGGTCTGACTGGCTTGACCGCAGCTTATCGGCTTGTCTGCCTTGGATATCAGGTCACTGTCATCGAGTGTACCATGACCTCTGGCGGCATGGTTTCCTCTTTCCCAATGGGATGGGAGAAAATCGAGCATATTTATCATCATATTTTTCCTTCCGACCAATACATCAAGTCATTGGCGGAAGAATTGGCCGTTGACGACCAGATCCAGTGGTTTGAACCGCTGGATGCGATATATATGCGAAAACAGTTTTATCCTTTCTCCGCTCCCATGGACTTGCTTCGTTTCACCCCTATCCCTTTCATAGAACGGATCCGCACAGGATTGTCCATCATGAGGGCGAAGAAAGAGAAAAGCCTGGAAGCCCTTGAGTCCAAGACAGCCAGGGAATGGCTGTTGAAAGAGAGCGGACCGCGTGCATTCGATTCGCTTTGGGGTCCGCTGCTGCGTTCCAAATTCGATGACGAGGCAGACAAGGTTTCCTCTACCTGGATTTGGAACAAATTCAAGCTGATTGGAAATTCCCGGGTGAAATTCATGCGCAAAGAGTCTTTCGGCTATATGAACGGCGGTTTTGGAACGCTGGTTGATGCGCTGACCAAGGCGATCCAGTCAAAAGGCGGGACGATCCGATATGGTTATACCGCACTCAGCATTACGAAAGAATTTTCAACGCTCCCCGAGAAGAAAGTTTTCAATGTGTCCTGCATTCTGGATGACTGCTCTTCTGTCTCTTTGGAATCGGACAGCGTGATCGCCACCTTGTCGGGGATCCGTTTTGCAAATATGACGAAAGACCTTGAATTACCCCCGTCCTATCTGATGAAAACACTGGAGTTGAAATACAAGGGGGATCTGTGTCTCGTCCTGCGATTAAAAAAAAGCCTTTCCCCCTATTACTGGACGACTGTCTGTGATCCGCTTCCCTTTGTTGTTGTGATTGAGCATACCAATATGACTTCTCTTCGGAAATATGGCGGACATGTAGTCTATCTTTCCCGTTATGTGGATATTTCCGATTCGCTGTGGACGCAGACAGACAGCGATATTTACAAGCTCTTTTGCAAAGGATTATCGGAAATGTATCCGGATTTTAAAACAACCGATGTCAAATACTGGCGTTTGACACGACCCCGCTATCCCACGCCGGGTCTC
>CAZJXH010000119.1:0-10861 GCA_964549475.1 uncultured Oscillospiraceae bacterium | reverse complement strand
AAAATGGGTTTTTATTTTTCATCGGGCAAAAATTTAATTTTCTTGATTGTTTAATTTATTTTAAAGAAATTGGGTAATTCCATAAACGAAAAATTCGGAAGCCAAGTTCGGTTAGTAAATATTATTTAAGGAGGAAATTTCATGAAAAGAATGGTTGTAAAAAATTTGTGTCTCGCTACTGCAGTGTTTCTATCTGTGACACTGTTTGCTGGATGTGGAACCACAGGTTCCGGAAAATCCGAAGCATCTTCGAGTATTTCAAGTGGAACAGAATCGGCAGCAAGCAAAGTAGACACGTCTAAACCAGTTGTTCTTAAAATGCATCTTTTGGGAGACGGTGCCACCGATGCAAAACTGGTTTACGACGAAATCAATAAAAAGTTAAATGCAGACATCAATACCACTGTTGAAATAAGCTTTTTCGGCTGGAGTGACTGGCAGACAAAATACCAGCTCCTTTTATCATCAGGCGAAGATTATGATATCATCGTTTCTGCATGGTGGAGCTCTTATGCAGACAATGCGAGAAAAGGGGCATTCTGGGAACTGACCGATGAAAGGCTCAATACCTATGCTCCCCAAACTATGAAAAGCAGCCCCTCAACGGTACTTGATTCCGGTAAAGTGGACGGCAAGCTTTTTGTACTGCCTATGAACTATAACGAGTTTTCGGCATATGGGTATATCGTACGTGGCGATTTGATGAAAAAATATAATATTCCTGATATTAAAACAATCGATGATTTTGGTGTTTATCTTGATGCTTTAGCCAAAAACGAAAAAAGCATGATCCCCTACGATACTGGCAATAGTTATGATAATTGGGGCCTCAGCATTCTTGGATTACGGGGTGAGAATGAATGGTATTCACCGGACAATCTGGTCCTATCCCTCAATATGACAGAAAAAAGTCCCAAGCTATTTGTTGAAAGCACGACTACGCAGGCTCTCGAATTCTATAAAAAGATGAAAGTCTGGAAAGAAAAGGGATACTGGTCCACCAGTGCTCTGGTAAATAAAACCACCTCCAAAGATTCTTTCTTGAATGGCAAAAGCGGTGCTTGCATCTCGAATCTTCTTGAAGCACAGTCCATGTACCAGTCTGTGGTTAAATCCCATCCAGACTGGGATTTAAGATTTTATCCCGGAAATACCACCAAGGCCACATATGCCAATAGCTATATTTCAAATGGAATTTCTATCAACGCCAAATCCAAAAATCCAGAAAGAGCACTAATGATGCTGGATTTATTCAAGAATAACGAAGACTATTTTAACCTTACAACATACGGGATCAAGGGGAAACATTATGATTTAAATTCAAAAAACGAAATCGTTATCCTGCCTGATAGTACAAACTTTGCACCCGACGCTGCGTGCCCATGGGGGTGGAGAGAAGAAAGATTCTATAAGAGCTTTGCAGATGGATTGCCCAACTACAGCAGTATTCTGGCCTCCTATAAAAAGAGGATGGTTTCTCTTCCGGCTGTAAACTTCATTGCAGATCAAACAAAAATACAGGATAAAATTGCAGCCTTTACAAACATCGGCTCCCAATACGAGCTGCCATTGAGACTTGGTTTCTCGAAAGATGTAGAAAAGGATCTGAAGTCCTTGAATGATCAGCTGAAGAGCGCAGGGCTGGAATCATATATGAGCGAATATCAGGCTCAACTCGATAAATTCTATTCCAATTATGGGAAATAATCATTAAAAGTAAGGATATAGCAAAAGACTGATCGAAATGGTCAGTCTTTTTGCTATATTTCTTTTTATTTATATTATAATATAAAAAAACAATAAAGAAATGGAATCGCTGAATAATTATATTTTGGAGTAAGCAATATGTACAAAGTATTGATTGTAGACGATGAAAGACTGACAAGGGAAATTCTTGTGAATCATATGCCCTGGAGCTATTTGAATTTTACAGAGATTTTCGAAGCCTGTGATGGCGCGGCTGCACTCCAATTGGCCTTTTCCATTATGCCTGATCTTGTGATCTGTGATATTAAAATGCCCAGAATGGATGGTATCGAATTTGCCACTTTATTAAGAATGAAAAATCCAGACTGTAAGCTTATTTTTTTAAGCAGTTATGCAAACAAAGAACATTTGAAGTCTGCCATTCATCTGGGTGCAATGGATTTTGTTGAAAAACCCATTGATATCGAAGAAATATGGAATATAGTCATTAAGGCAGCTAAATCCATAAGCGATGAAAAATTTTCGAAAATGCGTCAGATTAAAACAATGATTGACATAAACCAGCAGAGAGTTTTGCTCCGTCTTATAAACGATAATCCCAAGGGAGACCTCGATTCTCTGCAGAAAAATTCACCAGTTGATTTTTCATCGTATAATACTTACAAAGTTGTTTCTATCAAGCTCAATCATTCTGGTCAGGACTCCTTTGAACGGAAGGAGGAACGTGCGGAGATTGTCATTCATTTACTTCAAAATACCCTCAAAACGAATTATACGGACGTTTTATTGGCACAAAAGAACAATGATTGTATTGTTGCCTTAATCATGTGTACAAGAAAGTATTCCTCAAACACCCTGAAAGCCCTTCTCGAAAACTTTTTAACAAAGATATGTGAAAACAAGAACTTCTCGTTGGAGCTTTTTATCGGTGCGGGAAACGAGGTTTTTTCGATTGATCAGATTTATATATCCTATCAAAATTCATTAACCTGTATAAAAAGACAGTTTTTCTACGGGTGCAATCAGATTGTCCATTACGAAAAAATCAATACACCAGCATTTATCAATAAAACAAATGTTTCTCGTGAAATAGCCGAACGGTTGATGCAGGGTGATTTAGAAGGCTCTGTTAAAATCGCAGAAGACTTTACTGATACACTGAGAAAAAATGTAAATACCAATATCAGTTATGTAAAAAACTGTTATTTCGAAATCATCTCTTTTATTTACAAATATTTTGAGGGTACTGGGTATTATCATGACAGCAGGGATGACAAGGCATATATATGGGAATTGATTCTAAATGCGATCACATTAGAAATGATTAAGACTCATCTTGTTGATTTTATCAGACACATTTATGATAATATCATAACAGACAGCGCAAATAACACGATTCCCTTAAAACTACTGGATTATATTAACCATCATGTCTATGACTACTCTCTTTCTGTTCAAACCCTGGCAGATACATTCAAATTAACTCCTTCCTATGTCTGCAGGTTATTTAAAAACGAGACCGGTAAAACCATAAACAAATACATAACGGATTTGCGAATTGGAAAAGCAAAGGATTTGCTTGAAAACTGTTATTACAAAAAAAATGAAATCTATAAAAACATTGGTTTCCTTGATGCCAAATATTTCTCCAAAGTGTTTAAAAAAGAAACAGGGGTCACTCCCATTGAATACCACTGCAAATATAAAAAATAAGAATCTCATCTCGTTTGTTTAAATGAAAACTCTACGCTTTTTACTACTCCAAAGCAGAAGTTTGGGGTTTTATCGCTGGAAAGCGGATTTCCACGGTTGTCCCTTTCCCCGGCTCACTCTGAAAAAGCAGCCCATATTGATCTCCAAAACATAGTTTGATTCGATCATTAATGTTTTTCACACCATAACCATGGATTGATTTGGAATCATCTTGCAGGAACATTGCCTTGATTTTTTCTTCTGACATTCCAACTCCATCATCCTGAATACGAATGATAATAGTTTCACTGCTTTCTTGAAATCCGGTAATATGAATCGTTCCGATTTTATCCTCCTTTTCAAAAATACCATGCATGATTGCGTTTTCCACCAGCGGCTGGAGAATGATTTTCAACGTCTGATAGGAATAAAGTTCAGCCGGAATGTTAATTTCGAGGCAAATTTTATCATCAAAGCGAATGTTCTGAATTCGAGTATATACAATAACATGCTCTATTTCGTCTTTGATGCTTACCAAATCGCGGCCCTTATTTAAACTGAGTTTATAAAATTTTGTCAGAGATTGCACCATTGAGTTGATTTCCGGAATTTTATAGTTGAGTGCAATGCAGTTGATCAGGTCCAGCGAATTATATAAGAAGTGCGGGTTGATTTGAGCCTGAAGAGCCTTCAGTTCGGCATTTTTTACGGCTATACCCGATTTAAACTGTTCTTCGTACAAGTCGTTGATTTTATCAATCATATAATTGAAATTTTTAGCAAGTTCACCGATTTCATCATTTCCACAATTCAATACACTCACATTCAGATTTCCCTTCTGGACTTGTTTCATTTTTCCAAGGATTTGATCAATCCGTTTAATATGAGCATTTGAAATAAAATAGGCCAGAGTATAGGCAATCATTCCCACCAGCAGCATTAAAAAAAGCATCATATCTCGAAGTTGATTGCTTGATTGGAGTACATCCTCGCTGGGAATGACCGAAACGAGTTTCCACCCCGTCAGCGCCAGATTCTGATACTGTATATATACCTTTTTGGAATTAACATTCTGAAGAGACCAACTGTTTTCATTAACGCGATTAATAATATCTGTGTTCAGAATGTTACCAGGAATTACAGGATTGTCGGAATATAAAATGAGAATCTCCTCTTCGTTTTGTATATAAACCTCTCCGTTTTTTGTAATATTTGCTTTACAAAGAATGTTTTTTATTTGGTCTGTTGGTAAATCAATCTTTAAAATTCCCGCTTTTTCTGTCAGACTCGTATGATTCCAGATAATTCTTGCAGCGGATATGCTGTTTTCAGTTTCCGAAAGATAAGAAGGCGGACACCACAAAATATTCGTGTTACCCGAATTGAGCCGGGTGTACCAGATAGAATCAACAATGCTATTGACATTAAAAAGTTTAACTCTTTCATCTGAATAAACCAGCCCGTCTCTGACGTACATTTTAATGCTGAAATTATCAGATTTATTGTGAATATTTTCAAGAGAATCCGATAAATCATAATAATCCTTCATCTGATCGGAAATCGGATAATTATCTGTATTGCGACGCAAGATTTTATTGATTTCTTTGTCCATGGAAATAACATCCATTACATACTTCACTTTTTCAAATCGATTCTCTAATTCGAATTTCACTTCATCCTGCAGTTGCCCGGCTGAATGCAACATTTGATTGCGTACTGTCTCAGATACCATGATGTAGGTAACATATGTCAGAATACACAAGGGAATAATGATTAATACGAAGTAGGATAAAAGTAGTTTTTGCTTGATTTTTAAATTTATCATTTTAAAGCACTCTTCCAATCATCATTTTGTAATTCTCTTACAATTTACAGATCGTTGCTCTTTATATCGACTCGGTGTGATTCCTGTAAACTTTTTAAACTGACCGACAAAATACTGCTGGCTATTGAAACCAATTATAATTGAGATGTCCATGATGGAATAATTAGAATGAAGCAATAAATATTCTGCTTTTTTAATTCTCAAGTTTGTAATGTAATTTGTTATTGTCATTTTCATCACTGTTTTAAACAGTCTTTGCAAGTAAGCGGGATGAATATGAACGTGATTTGCAATATTATCGATATGGAATGGTTTTGTGTAATTTTTTCGGATGAAATTCATGGCTTCATGCACATAAACCTTTTTTTTATCAAGAATATCCACTCTGTTGTCAACATTCAAGTCTGCAACAGTAACCATTATTTGAGAGATTATCATGGAACGAAGTTTGATGAATTCAGGATCTTCTGTTGATGAATAATATACAGCTTGCTTAAGAAGGGTAAAGACTGCATTGCAACTGTCCTCAAATACAGAATAAGGGGTTCCGTTATCGAGAAAGCTCCTATAATTTTCGAATTCTTCATAAAGGCATTTTGTATTTGGACAAAGACTTGGAGTTTTTGTATAGGCAAATTCAATATTAAGCATTGCGCAATTAGAATCAGGATTGATCTCAATGCCATGCGCAACCCTTGTGTCAATCAGGATAAATTGATTTTTATGCAAGGTAAGAGTGGTGTCATAAAAAAACATGTTACAAAACCCATTGGAGACATACATGATTTCAACCGCAGGATGATCATGATAATCAACAATCTGATATTCATTCATGATCTGATCATAATACGCTCTCACAAGGGGGTAATATGGGTTGCCTTTGTATTCAGCATCAAATAAACTTTTCAACTTATTAACTTCCTCCGATTGTGATTAGAAATCATTCATGGGAAATTGTATCATCTTTATAGTTATTCCACTTGATTTTATAGGTGTTCCGGTAATTCAGGGGGGAATTGCCTGTATATTTCTTATATATATTACTGAAATATTGTTGGTTTTTAATTCCTATCATTTGGGCAATGGATTGTATTGAAATTGAAGTATGTGCCAGCATATTGGTGGCCTTGTTTATTCGATATTGATTAATATATGTATTGATTGAAACACCAATCTCATTACTAAAAACGCGGTGCATATAGCAGGTATTCAGACCAATGTTTTCTGCAATATCCTTGGCGTGGATATTTTGTGCATAATGCTCATGTATATATCGCAAGGCCTGTCGAACGTATTTCGTGTTGCCATATGTTTTTTTTTCACTATCAGTATTTATCATTCTAAAAATTACTGCAAGACAGAAAAATAGATTCAGCGAATGCCATTTTTTTTTATTTTCATAAATTCCGGTTTGATACTTCGAACCACTTATCAGTGCATAACAAAGCATCCCGTCATCGTCATTAAAATCTATATATTTTACTTCGAGTGCATAAAATCTCCTGAATGAATCATAATACTTATAGAAATCAAGCATAGTGCATCCAATGATATTTCCTTTTTCAAACACAAACAACAATCGAAATAGTTCTAAATCATCTGAACAATTCACGATGCTATAAGGCACATCCGAATCCATAAGCAAAACTTTTCCACCGGATAATGCAATCTCTTCCGCTTCGATGCGGATACAGCATTTTCCTGTGGGAGAATACATTATCTGAGCATAATGACAGACATTTTGATCTGGTTTGATTGAATTGCTCCAGATCGTAACATATTCTGCAACTACCGGGTAGTAATTCTCTTTTATTAATTTGGAATGATACAATATGCCCATAATACCACCACCCTTTCAATAAAAAAATTTACCACACTTTAAAAAAATGAGCGATTATATTTTTATACCCATGAAAACGCAAGCTATTGTAAATACTAATAATTTAATTATATCTTGAATTGTACTCTTATGATTTATATATAACTATAATCAAAACTCCTTTTTTATAATTTTCTTACATTCTTCTTGAATTTTCTTGATTTTATCTGTAAATCTTTCAGAAAAAACATTTGAATAACAGGAAGAATTCATATTTTACATCAAGATGGCATTTATATCCATTGTTGAGGGTGGTTGATGCAGATAATATGAAATCATAGGAAAGATTCAGTAATATTTTAGAAAGGGTATACAATGAAAGAGAATAGGATGATTTTGCATTGTATAAGGTAAATCGCATGAAGGAATCAGCTGAAAAAATCTACAATCCATATGACAACATGTTAAAGGTTCTTGATGATGCAGCCGCCATTCTGGGGCTGAAAACGGATGATTATATTGCGCTCAAATATCCCGAACGGGAATTGAAAGTCTCCATTCCGGTTGAAATGGATAACGGACGGATAAAAGTATTTGAAGGATACAGGGTTCAGCATTCCAGCACGCGCGGGCCTTGTAAAGGGGGAATACGCTATCATCAGGATGTCAATATCGATGAAGTCAAGGCATTGGCGGCCTGGATGAGCCTTAAATGCGCAGTGGTCAATATCCCTTACGGGGGCAGTAAAGGAGCGATCAAGGTAAATCCGAAGGAATTGTCACAGCGGGAGCTGGAAAGACTGACAAGACGCTATACCGCGATGATCCTTCCGCTTATCGGGCCGGAGAAGGATATCCCCGCGCCGGACGTGAATACGAATGCTCAGATTATGGCCTGGATGATGGATACCTACAGCATGTTTGTCGGATATGCCGTACCGGGAGTCGTGACAGGTAAACCACTGGCGATCGGCGGGTCGCTCGGAAGGCCTGAAGCAACCGGCCGGGGAGTGTCCATTATTGCCCAGGCAATGCTGAATCGGTTGGGCCTGCCGGTTTCCGGAGCACGTGTTGTCGTCCAGGGAATGGGCAACGTGGGAAGCGTCACCGCAAAGCTGCTGCAGGAATCCGGCTGCAAAATTATCGCTGTCAGCGATGTTTCCGGCGGCCTTTATAATGAGAACGGATTGGATATTCACAGAATTATGGAATACCAAAACGGTGGCAAACAATTATTGATCGATTATGAGGATTTGAATGTCCGGCATATTTCCAACGAAGAATTGCTTCTGAAAGACTGTGATGTATTGATCCCGGCTGCTCTGGAAAATCAGATCAATGCAAGAATCGCTGAAAAGATTCGTGCCGGTGTCATCGTCGAAGCCGCCAACGGGCCTACTTCCATTGAAGCGGATAAAATCCTGGAGACGCGCGGAATCAAGGTGGTACCGGACATTTTGGCGAATGCCGGCGGTGTTGTTGTTTCTTATTTTGAATGGGTCCAGAATATCCAGTCGCTGATGTGGGATGAGAATGAGATCAATAAAGATCTTAAAAAGATTATGATCCGTGCCTTTGATGAAGTCTGTAAAAGAGCGGAAGAGAAAGATACCTCCTTGCGTCTGGCCGCCTATACGGTCGCCATCGGCCGGATTGTCACAGCCAGGAAGATCAGGGGCGTATTCCCATAATTGCCATCCTTCAGTTGTGCATTTTGCATAACTTGAAGCGTGGTTTTCTCTAGGATGTTCAATCATTTCATATATTTGAACAATCACCATTATTTTCAAAAAAATGTAAATGTTATAGTATAAATGATATAGGAGATCTTTTTAATATCCTATGTAAAAATTTATTAGGAGGTATCTAAGAAATGAAGATGAAGAAACTGCTGGTCTGTCTGATCACTCTGGCCATGCTGACGACTGCGATAACCGCATGTAAAACGTCTGGCGGAGCAAGTACCGGAGAATCCAAAAGTACAAGTGCGGTGTCTACTGCAAGTACCGAAAAAGTCACAATCAAAATGTTTATGGGAATCTGGCAAGAGTTTACAGCGAATATCGACCGATTGCTCGCAACGTATAAAACCGTAAAACCGAATGTAACAATCGAGTATTTCGGCGATGATGAATCTCTTCAGGCTCAGTTGGCTTCCAATACATACCCCGACATCTTTGTCAACGGAGTATGGGGAACAGGGAAGCCGTATCTTGAATACCTTAGCGATGTCAGCAAAACCACAGCACTCAAGGACATTTCACTTGATAACTTCGACTGCATTACCGACGATGCAGGCAGGATATGCGGCTATCCGCTGACTGTCGAGACCTATGGCATCCTCTATAACAAGGATTATTTCAAACAGGTTGGCTTTAATGAGCCGCCGAAGACCTACAACGAATTTGTAAAACTCTGTGAAGCACTGAAGAAGGCGAATATTACCCCGATCGGCCTCAATTTCGGCACAGACTGGATCAACTGGCATTTCCTGACCTATCCCTTTGGCTCTTCCAAAACATTCAAGGCCGATTCGAAGTCGATTCTTGCCGGCAAGCTCAATCTGAAAGATACGGATTACTTCAAGAACTACAAAAGATTTGCGGACTCTGCCATCAAATATTCTCAAGGCAAAGTTCTTGAATCCGATTACAATTCCCAAGCAGGAATGTTCGCCAACGGCGAAGTCGCTATGATCACAAACGGGGACTGGGAGAATGGCATGATAACCGAAATCAATCCCAAAATCAACATGGGACTCATGGGCGTGCCATGGAGTGACAACGAATCGGAATATGCACTTTACTGCGACTCCTGTGTCATGATCAGTTCTTTTAAAGATGCAAAATACAACAAAGAAGGGCTTGATTTCTGCGATTGGCTCATCACTTCCGCTGAAGGCAAGAAATGGCTTGGGCAGGATCTTTGCGCCGTTTCTTCCGTCAAGGACGTCAAAAGCAAGCTGAATACTCTCGGACAGTGCGGTGCAGACGCCATAGCAGGCGGCTACAGCGCCATGTGGGGCTACGACTACATGCCGGGCGAAGGCTTCGACTCTGTCGTCGTCAACTTCCAGAATTATGTTATGGGCAGCACCGACTGGAATACTATGCTGGACAAGATCCAAAAGGATATTCTTTCTTTCGTAAAATAAAATCCTATTAAATCGAATTCAACCGGGCGGGCTTCCTTTAAAGCCAGCCCGGTTGGACTTTTAAAAGAAAGGAAACGGATAAAGATGCGTAAAAAATATCGCCGGGCGCAGTTCGGGGATTACATGATTTTTGTATTTCCAACTTTCGTCTTCCTTGTTTTTGTTGAATTAATCCCGTTCATTAATGGCATAGGTTATTCGTTCACGGACTGGAACGGTATTTCAAAGTCCTTTAATTATGTGGGGTTCGAGAACTACATCGAATCACTGCTGCCTGGTAGTAATTTTTGGCAATTCTTCTGGACTACCATAAAAATCGTGTTTGTCACCGTTCCGGCAATTAACATTCTGGCATTTCTCTTTGCAAATATTTTAAACAGTCCGGCTATGAAAAGCAGGAACATTGCGCGTATCTCCATCTTTACCCCGAAAGTGATCAGTGCCACGATTATCGCTTTTCTATGGAAGTTTATTTTTTCCATCTGCTTCTCGAAAATTGGCGACGCCACCGGTATCGGATTGTTCCACATAAGCTGGCTCGGCACGCCGATAAATGCACTCTGGGCGGTTATTATTGTCGCGGTATGGGCGGATATCGGGTTTTGCCTTGTCATGTATATTTCCGGGCTTCAATCCAATGACAGATATACCGTGGAAACCGCGC
>CAZJXH010000118.1:0-10917 GCA_964549475.1 uncultured Oscillospiraceae bacterium | reverse complement strand
AAGCCGAAAGACTTCACAAATTAATCAGCGACATCCTGTCCCTGTCCGAAATCGAGGAAATGAAAGAAGACGCTGATGCATCGGTATTCGACCTGAATTCCCTGGTGGACGAGGTCCTGGTTCTGCTTGATGACGAGGCGGTAGCAAAACAGGTTTCCATGATATCCGGCGACGGGGAGGAATTCTCTGAACCGTTTTTTGTCAAGGCAAGCCGGAATCGAATCAAACAAGTATTGATTAATCTTGTGGAAAATGCGATAAAATACAACGTCGCCAATGGAAAAGTCTATATCAAAGTGGAACGCAATGAAAAAAACGAAGTGGTGATCAAAGTGAGCGACACGGGAACCGGGATTCCAAAAGAACATCTCTCCAGAGTGTTTGAACGTTTCTACAGGGTGGATAAAAGCCGCTCGAAAGAGCTTGGCGGCACCGGGCTGGGTCTTTCTATCGTGAAACACATTGCCATGCTGTATGGCGGCAACGCAAGCGTGGAAAGCACGGTCGGACAGGGCTCGGAATTTACGGT
Source organism: uncultured Oscillospiraceae bacterium (assembly GCA_964549475.1). GTDB lineage: Bacteria > Bacillota > Clostridia > Saccharofermentanales > UBA5734 > JBBQKF01. The sequence goes on along the minus strand of CAZJXH010000118.1, from coordinate 10,388 downwards.
TACGTTGAAGATATGATGCGGCCATATCCGATGCAATCCAATGGGACCGGCTGTATATAACATACGGAATGCCAGGAATGGAAACATAAACTCGCAAGGGGTGAATGGATTTCCGGGTGTTTTGATTTATTTTTATGGTTTTTCATGGTTTCTTCAAATTTATTCTTAATATCGGTTGCACAAAAAATGGTTGCGTGATATAATTTTTTTCGCACCAATCAAGAGGTGCATGGCATTGCCGAATTGTGTAACGGTAGCACAACTGCCTCTGGAGCAGTCTGTCAGGGTTCAAATCCTTGTTCGGCAGCCAATGGAACCGCCGTCCCGTAAGGGATTGGCGGTTTTTGTTTTTTTAGGATTTACAATTTTTCGCAGTTTTACCCCGTTTTTACCCCGTTTTCTTTTCCGGAAGCTTTTCATTTAAAAAGGTTTTCCTAAACATCGGGACATATTCGCTACTTCCTGCTTTTGCCCGTACGAAGCCTGTTGAAAACCGAATAAAAAAATCGTTGAAAAATTATGTCAATCCGATTGTAATTGTGCCAGCAATGTTGTAGAATCACTCTAATAGAGAAATCACTGCAATTTTTTCGTACTAGTCTATTGTCATGAATGTCCGATCCCGATTCTATTTTAATCCTTTTACATATTAGTATAAATACAGGTATGGAATCCTGGAATATTGGATTCCGTCTTAAATTTAATATTTATTGCTGGAGGAGAAAGTTGAAAATAAATTACAAGCTTATTGTATTCATTATTGCAGCGGCTATTAGTCTTACGGTGATCGGTAATTGGATTTTTGGAATCTCCTTCAAAAACTATCTGCTGGAACAGGAGAATTGTCAAATTGAAACCAATGTTCAGAATATCTGTGCCAATCTGCATGCAACCATGGTGAAATACGAAGCGATCGCCGGAGACTGGGGATACTGGGATGAGACCCATGATTTCATCGATCAGACGAATCCGGATTATGTGGAGATGAATCTGGGACAGGACAGCATAGAAACAATCAATACGAGTTTCATGCTTTTTTTGAATAAAAAACATGAAGTGATCTACAAGTATTTTTTTGATTTTGAAACATCGATATTCCTGCCGTTTCCTCCCCCTCTGATGACTGCTATGGAAGAACTGGCGAAGATCAATCGGGAGACAACAAGAATCATCAAGAGCGGAGAGGAATATTACACTGTGTCCATGACAAATACAACCGATTCCTTGCGCAGCCATCCTGCAAACGGATTCCTTCTGGTTGGCAGACTCATTGATACCGATATGATGAAAGAACTGGAAAAAATATCAAACAGCAATATTGTGTTCCAATCAAAAGATACAGCAGACCGCATTGTATCGGATCAATCATACACAAGCGCGAAGATAGAAAATACCGCTTACTCCACCAGAATCAATGAGCAAAAGCAAGAACTGACCACCTATATATTCCCATCGAATCCAGATCAGTCAGACCCTTCGGTGGCAATCAAAATGATAAAGGCAAGAGAGATCTATATGGGTGGAATACCCCGGCTTCGCTTTATCCAAACGGTGTATTCCTTATTTATCATTCTCATTGTCCTCATCCTGTTCGGGCTGCTGTGGATCAACATCACGAATCCATTGTACAGATTATCCGCCGCACTGAACAATATCGACATCGAAAAAACCCGATTCGACAAACTGCCAACCGATCGCAAAAATGAATTCTCCATCATCAACCATGCGATCAATACCATGTTTAGCAGAATCGAGGAGCAGCAGGAAAAATTGAAAAATAATGAAAACCGCCTGATCGAGGCTCAATTGATGGCCCATGTCGGGAACTGGGAAATGGATATCGATTCCAAACTGTTTTGGGGATCCGCCGAGGCTTACAACATCTATGGACTTGATCATCCGTCAAAAGAAATTTCGCTGGAAATCATTGAAGGAATCGTGCTTCCCGACTACCGCGAATCACGCAGGAACGCTCTGGCTGAGCTGATTGCCAATGACGCAAAATATGATGTGGTATTCAAAATCAAGAATATAAAGAACGAAGAAGAACGCTATGTCCGGTCAAAAGCAATCCGGGTGCTCGATGAGAACGGGAAACCGGTCAAAATCGTCGGTACCGTGCAAGATGTCACAGAATATAAAAATTCGGAAGAGGAAATTCTTTATCTGAGCAATCATGATCAGCTTACCGGCTTGTATAACCGGAGATTTTACGAAAAAGCACTGGAGGATCTCGATACGGAAGCCAATCTGCCGATCACCGTGGCAATGGGCGACATCAACGGGCTCAAGCTCATCAACGACTCATTCGGGCATCCCATGGGAGACGAACTGATCAGGAAAGCGGCAGACGCGATAACACAGGAATGTCGAACCGGCGATATTGTCGCAAGACTTGGAGGAGATGAGACTTCCATTATTTTCCCAAAAACAGATGCCGCCGAAGCGGACAAGATCATCAGCCGGATCATCGAAAGCGCATCAAACGAAAAAGTGGGGTCCATCAATGTATCCATTTCTTTTGGCCATGAGACAAAGAAATCGATCAAACAAAACATCAAAGAGGTATTGAAAAACACGGAAGATCTTATGTATCGGAACAAACTCTACGAAAGCACCAGCGCCAGAAGCCGGACAATCGACATTATCATGAACGCCCTTTATGAAAAAAGCGACCGGGAAATGATCCATTCCATGCGAGTGAGCGCATTCTGCGAAGCGATTGCAAAAAATATGAATTTCAGCAACGACGCGATCAATCAGATACGAACCGCCGGATTGATGCATGACATCGGGAAAATAGGCATCGACGAAAAAATCCTGAATAAGCCCGGAAAATTGAACAAGGAGGAATGGCGGGAAATCGAAAAACACAGCGAAATAGGATATCGCATATTGAGCTCGGCAAATGAATTTTCCGAAATGGCGAACTTTGTTCTGGAACATCACGAAAAATGGGATGGAACAGGATATCCCAGAAACATCAAAGGGGAGGGAATCTCCCTGCAGGCAAGAATCATCACTCTCGCGGATTCCTACGATGCCATGACAAGCGAAAGAACTTACGGAAAAGCATTTAATGAAGAAGAAGCTGTCAATGAGATCCGGCGATGTACCGGAACCCATTTTGATCCTGCCATATCCAGGATATTTCTAGAGAAAGTTCTGGGGCAAGAACCGGAATAGAAATGCATTTTGTCTATAAATCCTTCCGCAATCGATAAAAAGTTTAACCCATTTTTGCAAAACGAAATAGGCAAAGGGGCTTGATTTATAGTATAATAAAGGGATGCAATTTTCAAATGCATACTTTATATAAAGGCAGGAACAGTTTTGATATCAGATAAATTGATACGCAGCAGAGCAAAGAATGAAATGACCTATCGAATGGGGATGGATTTGTTTCTTAACAATAGCGTGGAACAGCTGAAATTCGATGTTCTCGATCTGGATGTCTCTTCCAGCGAACCGCTTATGGCAACCCATACTGTCCGATCCATCAATTCCCATAATGTAACGAAAGCCGGTCCCGGGAATTCCTCTGCGAAAAAAAACGGCGAAAAAAGCCTGATGAAATTTTCCTGCACGTGCAACGTACAAGACGGATCCAAAAACAAGGTGGTGGTTCAGGCTGACGAGAACGGAGAAGATGTAAGCTATTCCTGCTCCTGCTCCTCTTACTGGGCAACCTGGGGTGCCTGTAAACATATTATTGCTGCATTGAAGATGGTTGCGCCGCAATGGGAAGAGAGAACGAAGGAAGTTTTCACTCTTGGGAAAAGTGCCGAAAACAAAGAGTTTTTCGGCCATTTGCAACAGATATTGTCCGAAGGCATGATGGACCGTGAGGGAAAGACAAGTGTGCGCGTCATCCCCTCCCTGCAATGTGAAAAAGAAAGCGACGGGCAGATTTCTATCAAGCTCGAAATCAGTATTGGGAAAGAAAAGCAATATCTTGTCAAAGATATCAGGCAATTCCTGACGCAGCTGGAAGAGAAGAAAAGCATTGAATTCAGCAAGCTCTTTATCTTTGATCCGAACAAGATGACATTTGATTATAAGAGCAAGCAATTAATTCAGCTGCTGCGACGGTTTCTGACGGATGAAATAAGACTGCATCAGTCCAGTACCATGCAGAAATCCGCCATGCCGAAGATATCCATGTTCGATGGCCGTACGTTTATCATGGGAAATACGGGATTCGCCAATTTTTTTGATATCTTTCAGGACGAGCAGGTCACCATCCGGTACAATCAGGAAAAACCGGGGACAATCAGTCTTTCAACAGCGGAATTTCCGACACTGAAAGACAACCCTGAGAATGGATTCGGGTTTTGCCTGTTGAAATATTGGAAGAATCATCTGCAGTTCCAGCTAAAAAACGAATTGGCCTATCCACTCAGTTTTGACTGCAAATACCTGATTTATAAGAATTCTCTTTACCGGATCAATTCAAGACTTGCTTCGGTGATCAAGCCGCTTCTTGAGAAATTCATCGAAAACAGCAGCAAGCCGTTGATTATCGCAGAGACGGATATCGAGAACTTTTATACAGACATCATCCTTCCCCTTCAGCAGCGGGTGGGGGTGTCGGTGGATCCGGCGATTCAGCAGAGAATCGAAGTGATACCGCTTCGAAGCACAGCAAAAATCGACCAGGAGAAAACAACGCTTTTTGTGAAACTGGAATTTCTTTATCAGCAGAAATCCGAGGATAAAATCGGGGTTTTCGACCGGAGCGGCGAAAAATGGATTTTCCGGATTCTGGAAAAATTCGGATTCCTGCCGGTGGGGAAGAAGGAGCAAAACCTTTACTCCTGCAGCAAAGAAGACCAGATCTATTCCTTTTTCACCATGGGAATTCCGCATTTGCAGGAACAGTGCACCATTCTATACTCCGACCATTTCAAACCGATGAAACGGATCAGTACAAAGATGATTCCTCAGATTTCATTTGGCCTGGAAGGGGATCTGTTCGAAGTCTCTTTTCACTTCGACGAATTGTCCTTTGTCGATATCCAGGAATGTCTTAAAGGGTATCGGATGAAAAAGAAATATTACCGATTGAAGACCGGGGAGTTTCTGGATCTGGAAACCAGGGAATTCCAAGAGTTTTCAGAATTGGTGGATGGGCTGGGGATGAAAGAGAAAGATGTGAAAGCCCAGCCGACCTTGCTTCCGCTCTTCCGATCCCTGTATCTGGAGCAGATCAGCACATCTTTCACCACTCTTGATATTGTCAAGAAGGATTCTTTCCTTGAACTGATCCATCAAATGAAAAAACCCGAAACAATCGAAAACATCATTCCGGTGTCACTGGACTCCACCTTGCGGGAATATCAGAAGCAGGGCGTACTTTGGTTGAACCGGCTTCATAAATTTCATTTCGGCGGGATTCTGGCGGATGACATGGGCCTGGGCAAAACCCTTCAGGTCATTGCCTTCCTTTTATCCGAAAAAGAAAAAAACGCAATGCCTTCCCTGGTTGTTGCGCCGACTTCTCTCGTATACAACTGGGAGGCGGAGGTGCAGAAATTCGCACCCGGCATCAAAACCCTGCTGATTCACGGCGGCGTGGCAGAACGGGATGAGCGTCTGTCCCATGTCAATGAAGTGGATCTTGTGGTCACCTCCTACGCGCTGCTGCGGAGGGATATCGCAAAATACCAGACCATCCAGTTCCGTGCCTGCATCATCGACGAGGCGCAGAACATCAAGAACCCGAAAACAATCAATTCCAAATCGGTGAAACAGGTGCATGCCCAGACTTATTTTGCGCTGACCGGCACACCGATTGAGAATTCTTTGACAGAGCTATGGTCGATTTTCGACTTTCTGATGCCGGGCTATCTGTTTTCCAGTGCCAAATTCCAGGAGCAATTTGAATTGCCCATTTTCAAAGAAAAAGACCCTTTTGCTGTCAAACTTCTTAAGAACCTTTTATCCCCTTTTATTTTGAGAAGAATGAAAAAGGATGTGTTGAAAGAGCTTCCGGAGAAGATCAACAGTGTTCTTTACAATGAAATGACCCCGGAACAGTCCAAGATTTATGCATCGTATATTCTGACCGCGAAAACAGAATTCCAAAAACTCATGGCGGATTCGCCTGACTTTAATAAGAACCGCTTCGAGATTCTAAGTCTGCTGACAAGACTGCGTCAGATCTGCTGCCATCCGGCATTGTTCCTGGAAGATTACGACGGGGAAAGCGGAAAACTGGAGCAGGCGATGGAGCTCATCCAGGAAGCGCTTTCCGGCCAGCACCGCATCCTGATTTTCTCCCAGTTTACGTCAATGCTCGAAAAAGTAAAAGAAAAGCTGAATGCGCTGTCCCTGGACTATTTTTATCTGGACGGCAAAACGCCGGTCAACGAGCGAAAAACCATCATCGACTCCTTTCAATCGGGAGAGCGCTCCTTGTTCCTGCTGTCCTTGAAAGCCGGGGGCACAGGGCTCAACCTGACCGGAGCGGACATGGTCATCCATCTGGATCCGTGGTGGAATCCCGCCGTCGAAGAACAGGCGACCGACCGGGTCTATCGCATCGGCCAGATGAACCGGGTGCAGGTGTTCAAACTGATCACCAAAGATACGATCGAAGAAAAAATCTTCGCTCTGCAAGAGAAGAAAAATGCGTTTGTCACCGAAATGATCCGGTTCGACGAGGAAAACCCGATTTTCACATTGAACCAGGATGAGCTTCTTTCCTTGTTTGACATGCTATAAACAGAAATGCAACATAAGGTGCAACATAGGGACGGTTCTTATATTGCATGAACAGAATAAAATGCAATATAAGAACCGTCCCTATGTTGCATTTCCCTATCATCCCCCGAATCGTTCACAAAAAATAAACAAATATTTCACGTGTAAATACAAAAAAGGGATTACAATGAACTCATAGGTCAAAGAAAGTCAAAGTTCAAACCGGACAGGAATTTTTTGCGGAATACAGCTGCAAAGAATAGAATGCAACCGGGAAGAAAGGAGTCTGACATGCCTCGACTGAGTGACGTCATTGAACGGATGATCCGCGGGATGCTCGAAGAGAATCACGGGCTGGTGGAAATCGCACGCAACGATCTTGCCAACCAGTTCAATTGTGTGCCATCTCAGATCAATTATGTGATTTCCACACGCTTTACGAACCAGCAGGGATATTATGTGGAGAGCAAGCGCGGGGGTGGCGGCGGAATCCGGATCACGAAGATTCCGATGGATTCGAATGACTGCTATCTGCTGCACCTGTTGAATTCCATGGGAAACGAGTTTTCCCAGCAAAAAGCGAATCTTTATCTGAAGGAACTGCTGAATGGCAAAATGATCAGCACAAGAGAGGCGATTTTGCTGCAAAGCGCATTTTCAGACAAAGCGCTGATCGAAATTCCACCACCGATGCGAGCAAAAGTCCGGAGCAATATGATGAAAAATGTACTGGCGTGCCTCCTGGCACAAGACCGGGACAACCCATAAACAGATATCCTCCGGTATAGTCGGAAGCGACTGGAAACTGCAAGATTAAAAAATTAAAATGGAAAAACAATTTAAAAAACGATTTGAAGAACGATTTGAAGAACGATTTAAAAACGATTTGAAGAATGAATGAGAGCATAAGCAAAAGCAGAAAGCAAGCCAATGGATGGAGGGAAAATTATATGAAATGCCAGAGATGCCAGAAAAGGGAAGCAACCATACTGATTAAGCAGTCCATCAACGGGAGCGAGAAGGAATATGCATTATGCCAGGATTGCATGGTTGAACTGGGCCTTGCAAACAACTTCGGGTTCGGTTTTGATAATTTTCTCGGCGCGGGCTTTGGCTCTCCGCAGCTTTTCCCGTCTCATAACACACAAAACCTGACCGGATCCTACAATTCAGGGGTTTTTGTATCCGGAAAGAAAGAGGAACAGATTTGCAGGCATTGCAATACCACCCTTGATGAAGTCCGGAAGAAAGGCCGACTTGGCTGCAGCTACTGTTATGAAACGTTTGAAGAGCAGCTGGGACAGGTGTTCCGCCGGATTCAATCCGGAGAGAAACACCGTGGACGGAAAATGGCGGAATCCAAGGAAAAGAATGAGATCAATAAGCTTCATGAAATGATTGAAGAATTGCAATGTAAAATCAAAGCGGCGGTAGAGAAAGAAGATTATGAAAGTGCCGCGAAATGGAAAACGGAAATTCTGAGGAATAAAGAAAAAATCGAAAATTTTGAAAAAACAAAGCAATTGCAGGAAAATCCGGATATACAAGAAAAAGCAGGAACAATCTCTGAAAACAAAACCGGAACAACTCTGAGTAATAAAACAGAATCGATTTCAAACAGTAAAACGGAATCGATTTCAACCGATAAAGCAGAGACAACAGGAAAAAATAAGTCGGGATCCACTTCTAAAAAGAAAAACGGTGAAATTTCCGGAAAAAATGGCATGAAGAAAGAAAGCTCCGATACGAAAGAAACCAAACAAGACAAACGGGAAGGAGGGGAGTCCAAATGACATGGTATATTGACAACGGACCGGACAGCGACGTGGTTTTAAGCAGCAGGATTCGTATCGCCCGTAATTTATGCAGCTATCCATTTCCCCATAAGCTCAGTGAAGCGGCTTCTGCGAAGGTTTCACAGGAAATCTGCCAGGCGCTTGTCCGCTTTGGAAAATCCGTCAAGAACGAATTCATCCAGGTCAATATGAATGATTTGACTGAGCAGGACAAGCTTTCTCTTGTCGAGAAGCACTTGATCAGCGAGGACCTGACCAAGGGAGGAATTGTCCGGAATGCCATGATCCAGCGGGACGAATCCGTTTCCGTCATGATAAACGAGGAGGATCACATCCGGATTCAGGCGATGGAGCCGGGGATGAACCTCGAAAGAGCCTATGAACGGGCGGAAGAAATCGCTATCTTTCTGGAACAGGCTCTGCCGATCGGGTATAATGAGAAAGTCGGTTTCACCACGGCCTGCCCGACCAATACCGGAACAGGCCTTCGAGCATCTGTGATGATGCATCTTCCGGGGCTGGTCATGGCAGGGAAAATCGCGCCGGTCATGGAGAACATCCAAAAAATGGGCTACTCGGTTCGTGGATATTATGGGGAGAACAGCAATTCTCTGGGCAATATTTATCAGATATCCAATCAGATCACGCTGGGGCTGAACGAAGAAGAACTGATCAGCGATATCAAAAAACTGATTCAGCAGATCATGGAGCAGGAACGTTTTATCAGAAAACAGCTTTACAGTAAAAATCCTCTTTTTGTCGAAGACAAGGTCTGCCGTTCCCTCGGAACCCTTCAAAACGCCCGGATGCTTACAACGGATGAGACGGTAAAAATGATATCCGATGCACGATTCGGTGTCGCACTGGGAATAATAAAAGAAGTCGACGAAAAGAGTTTCAATAAAATCATGGCCTCCATCGGACCTGCAAGCGTGCAGAAAACAGCCGGTAAAATCATGGAACCCGCCGAACGGGACCGTATGCGATCGATTGTTGTCCGTGAAGTATTAAAGGAAGGTGAAAAAATATGATGATCCGATTTTCAGAAAGAACCGCCGAGGTGATCCAAAGGGCATACGAAGCGGCAAAACAAAACAAGGTGGAATATATCGGCACGGAGCATTTGCTATATGGGATGCTCAAAGAAGAGAACGGGCAGGTTTACGAACTGCTGACCTCTGAAGGTTTGTCGCTGGAATCCATGGAAGATGCGCTGGCCCAGGTTTCCGGGAAGCCCATGGACCAGGACGCGGCAGTCGAGCCGATCAGCGATATCAATCAGGTAGTGGCCATGTTCACCCCTCGAACGAAGCGGGTTCTGGAAATCTCCGTCCTGGCCGCTCGCAATAACGGACAGAATGTGATTGATCCGGAACATCTGCTGATTGCAATCATTCGGGAAGGAGAAAATGTCGCAGCAAAAATTCTAAGTGCGACCGGATCCGATATCCGGAGAATGTACGAAGAGCTTATGAAGGCGCTTGGAGAACATGCCGGGCAGGGAGAACAGGGAGAAAACCAGGAATACGGGCAGGGAACGTCCGATGATTCGGACGTTGGCGCGCACGATCCGGATATCAGCGAAATCAATCAGAATCTGAAGAATTTTTCATCCAATCCCTCCAATCCAGGGGACCCTTCTTCGAACAAGAAAGAGAAGGGCAAGCCTAAATCACCGAACCTGGAGAAATACACCCGGGATTTGACACTGGCTGCGAGAAAAGGGGAATTCGACCCGATTATCGGCCGCGAACAGGAAATCGAGCGAGTCATGCAAATCCTTTGCAGACGGACAAAGAACAACCCCTGCCTCATCGGCGAACCGGGCGTCGGAAAAACAGCGATCGCCGAAGGACTGGCCCAGAAAATCGCCCAGGGGGATGCGCC
>CAZJXH010000117.1:0-11096 GCA_964549475.1 uncultured Oscillospiraceae bacterium | reverse complement strand
TTCTGATTGTAAGAAAGGTCAAGAACAATAAAGCATTGCGCAGAAAATTGGAAATAGACGACAACATCGATCTTATTTCGGATATGAGTGATTATGACAGCAAGTATACCAAGGTACTTGAGCTGATAAAGAAATATGTCAAGGGCGACGGGTATTTCCTTTATTTATATGAAAAAGGGAAAAATCGATATAAGCTAAAAAGAGTATTATTTGAAAACAGCGATTCCGGCATAAACCAGGGCGGTGTTGATGTAAGCTACGGAAGACTTATGCCGTATGCCAAAGAGTCCTATGCGCCTCCGCTGGTTTTTTCCGGCGCGGTGATTCCGAAAAAAATATCTCTTCTCATGGAAGGACGGTTTCCGGTCCTTGTCATACCGGTAAAAGAGGATAAGGGATTCATCAGCATCAGCACGAAAAAAAGAAAATACGCAAAAAGCAATCCATCCATCGATTACATAGCAGTAAAGCTTGAAAGCCTCTTCCAGTCCTTTGCAGAGAATAAAAACGGGAATCCGGCGCCATTCGAAAAAGAAACTGTGGAGGAGAGGGAAAACACCGAAAAAGACGTTCTGGATTTCTCGCTGTTTGTGATGAGCGCGACAGCTGGGTTTTTTATCAAAATCGAAAACGATTACGGAGAATTGCTCGCGGTTTCCGGTATCAATCCGAAAACCGAAGAATTCATGCACAATGATTCAAATCTACTGATCAATATCGAAGGACTGGTCAGGGAACGGGAAAACGTCATCATCCACCGGGAATCCCCGGAATTTTCAAGAATTCCGGATTATTTGACGGCAGAAGGATTCACAGAATTCATCGCAGAGAAAACCGAAAAAGGAATCATTGTCTTTTGTTATACAGAAGCGCCAGATGATTCTTATTTAAAAGAATACCGGATAAAAGCAGTCGATCTGCTGACGATAAAAATGGCTGAAAAAAGCAAGACCAACCGAAAAAAGAATCCCGCTGAATTCTACATTAAAAAACTAAAAAATCTTGCCCGTCTGATTGACCAGCAGGAACCTTATTCCATCGGATTTTCAGAATTGATGTCACATTATGCCTCGGTGATTGCGAGGGAATTGAAATGCAATCCGGAAGAAAGCAAAAACATCAAACTTGCCGCCTCTCTCAGCAATATCGGAGTGACTGCCATACCGGACCGCATATTGACTAAAAAAGGCGTCTACAACGAAGAAGAATATGAAGCGACAAAAATACATCCCGAGGCAGGCGCGCTGCTTGTCGCCTTGCTGATCGGCAATAAACCCGTCGAACAGTTCATCCGGTATCATCACGAAAGACTGGATGGATCAGGGTATCCGGAAGGCCTCACAGGCCAGGAGATCCCTCTGGGCGCCAGGATTATCGCAGTGGTCCAGACTTTTTTAAGCAAAATCAAAGGCAGGAATTACCGGGAACCGATCTCTTTCGAAAAAATCATCGTACTGATCGAGGAAGAGTCTGGGAAATCGCTGGATGCGCAGATTGTTTCCAGTCTTGTCAACTGGTTTAAAAGAAAACAAAAGAATCCGATTTATAATAAAAATGCACTGGGCCCCTGCTGGGAGATGCGATGTGCGACAGAGGCCATATGCTCCAGCTGTCCGGTATACAAACACACCGATAAATATTGCTGGCTGTTCGAAACCAACAACTGCCTTGCGCATGGCAATTCATGCGATACCTGCCATGTCTATACAGAATTTGTCAACAGGAACGAGATTCTGCGTGTGGATGACGGGGAGGATGAGGATTGACGGCAAAAGAAACGTTTTTGAACGCAAAGAATTTTTCGGTGTACTATGGGAAGGACAGTCTGAATGAACTGCTGCGCTTTGACATTGCAATCATAGAGCCGATGGCGCAAAACATTGCCACAATACGTGTGCTGCAGGAAAAAGGAGTACTTGTCTTTGCTTATCTGAGTGTTGTGGAGGTACATCCGGAACACGCTGAATTCAATTTGTACAAAGACAGTCTTCTGAAAGTGGAAAGCGATCTTGTCATGAACCAGGAATTCCATACATACTATGCCGATCTCCGTGCTGAAAAATGGATGAGACACTTATATAGAAAAGCGGACATTTATCTGACAGAATACGGATGTGACGGGCTCTTTCTTGACACCATCGGCAATCTGGAGGACGCCAGGATACCGGCGAATACAAGATATGCTTTAATTGAAGCAGCAGTTGCTTTTCTCGAAAAAATAAAGAAAAACTTCAACCGGTCCTTGCTTATTCAAAATAACGGACTGGGCCTGCTGCTTCATTATACGAAAGACAGCATCGACGGCATATGCTGGGAAAATCCGCGTTTTGGGCACGGCATTACCGGCAGGATCAACAAGGTGGTCACAAAAAAGCTCCAGAACCTCCAGACCGAGAAGAACATGAAGATATTGCTTTTGACAGAAGAAAGTGAAAAAAGGGCTAAAATCATGAGATTCGCCAGTCAGAATCGATTTTTGTATTACAATGCACCGCATGACTATATACGGATTTGACAGACAAGAGGAAAACGGTTCTTTCTGGATTTAAAGGAGGGAAGAGATATTATGGATAAAAAAAGCGAAAAACTGGAAGTGTATACGCTGGGCTCTTTTTTAGTAAAGCGGGGAGACGAGAATTTATCCCATCGGTATCGATTTTCCAAAAAACCCTGGATGCTGTTCAAATATCTGATTTCGAACAGGGACCGGGTGATCAATAAGGACGCCATTGCAGACATTATCGGCCTCGAGAATTATTACAGCGATCCGGATAAGCTGATCCATAACCTGGTCTACCGATTACGCCAGATGCTGGGGGAGGAACCAACGGACAATAATCTTGATTCCGCTATTTTATTTGAGAACGGCGGCTACAAGTGGAATGGCAATAAAAACAACTGGCTGGACACGGATGAATTCGACCGATTGTATCGAAAAGCAAAAACAGAGTGCTGTAACAAGCCGGAAGAGGCGATGATCCTGTGCGAACAGGCGATCAACATTTACAAAGATGATTTTCTATGCGAAAATAAATGTGATGAATTCACCTATGCAACCAGATCCTATTATCACAATCTATTTTTAAAAATCGTGCATAACAGAATCAGCTATCTGAGCATTATCCGGTCTTACAATGAAATAATCGATACCTGTAAATATGCTTTATGCATTGACTACTTTGACATGGAACTCCATGTGGAGTACATCAAGGCGCTGGTGGAAAAAGGGGACACACGCCAGGCGCTGAACCATTATGAGGAAGCCACCGCAAAACTCTATACCCAGGAAGGAATCACGCTGCCCAGCGAAATGACGGTGATTTACAAAAGCATCAAACAGGGCAAAAGGAACACCCAGTATAGCTTGTCGGGAATACAAGAAGAACTGCTCGAAAAGACAAAAGACAAAGGGGCCTTGCTGTGCGACATTGAAACATTCAACTTCATACACAATCTGGAAAAAATGAGGGCGAAACGATTCAATCAAATTACTTGTATCGTTTTGCTTTCTGTTATTCAGAATGGCTCTACCGTAAAATCGGACGAAATGCTCAGTGGTGAGATGGATAAGATCCTTGGTATCCTATTAGAAACATTACGCAGTACAGATGTGGTTTCAAAATGGAGCGGAAACCAGTTCCTGATCCTTCTGATCGGCATGCCGGTGGATCACATCGAAACCGCTTTCAAGCGGATTACCGACGCATACTGCATGGGATCCACTTCGGATTTCAAGATTGTCAAGAGCATCAATCAGATATGATAATCCTAGCCTTTTATTAACCCTGATTCCATCGGATACCATAAGTTTTAAAATTAATAAAGTACTTCTTTTATTCATTCGTGTCATGTTATCATGATTATACTATCTTTCAGCGTACTGTTCTATGTGACGATTTATTTGATGTTTACATATGTTTTGAATATAGATTCATAAAAAAAAGACTGTCAGAAAATATCAGACAGTCCTAATTCTATATTGTCTCAATCTGTTCTTCCGTAACTTCAAAAGCACCACGAAGTATATCACTAGAGAATTTTCGATATTGGCTTGATGTATATGGAAAGTTTTTATTTGAAAAATCAAAATCCCATTTGCTAAACACCTTATCATAGAAGTCGAAGTTTTGAACACCATTGATACTTAATTGCCTCGTGAGTGCTATAATAAAGCCATTGAGAGAAATAACTGATAGCAGTTTTGAGTTTTCCGTATCATTCCAGTACTTTATTAAATTTTTCTTGATGGCACCAAAATAATTTCTCAACACTCCCGTGCAGAATTTAACATAGTTCTGTATGGCTGTATCATTATTAGCATTTAGTGCATTTTTGTCTCCATCCCAATTATTAAAAAGACTTTGTTTGCTATCAGTTGGGGTAGTAGTGACAAGATATCTCAAAGCGAATCGAACGATAGACGCAGTTTTAATTTTTCCGGTTTCAAGTGAAGAAACTTGAAAGAGATTTTGGAACACACCCTCCTTGTTTAATTTCTCAATAATAAACTGTGCAATACTTTCGTCTGCAATGGGGTTTTTAATACGTTTGATTTGTAGCAGTACATTCTGTGGAACAGGTTTAGCGTTTGAATTTATATCAAGGAAAATTTCACTTTGAATGCGGGCTCTTTCTTCTGATTTCATATCTTTCGGGAAAACTAATCCTGTCACAAGAAGATGTAGTTGTTTTCGTAATTCGGTTATTCTTCTTTCTTGTTTGTTGTCAATTCCGCTTTCATAGTGTGCAAATATTCTATGTTGTCCATCAATGACACATATGCTGTTCATTTCTTTTGGAAGGATCAACTTGCAATTACCTTCAAGATTACCTATTTCATCAACACTTTTATAATGTTTAGATGCATCTAAAAAAGCAACATTGTCAGGTAATGCAACAATGATGTTATTATAAAATGATTCGCCTTTTGATTGCAAGAATTCTCGTATACTATTTATTTTATTTTTATCAATTAATCGCTGATATAGCCAGATTGACTCGTCCCAATTATCTTTTCTGAGTACGTAGCAAGTATTTAGCAAATCTTCTGCAGACATCATAAAAGAAACAATTCTGACTCGATTCTTTAATCCTGTAAATTCTTTTGGATATATTATAGGTGCAGTTATCTGCGTACTACTGCTTGAACTACTAATTAAGCCTATTTGGTCACTTGTTAGGTTAAGATATCTGAACACTTCATTCCTTGCGGACAATTTAATACTTTTAACAATCCATTGAAAATACTCGAGCGTTTTTGGCTGAACAAACTTTAGGTTATCAAAAAGCGCATAGTCCTCTTCTGATAAGAGAACTTCGTTTTTTGATATATATAGTCCGAATACTTTTATACGACCAATATCATACTTTTTAAGAATTTCGGATTCTTCAGGGAAAAGATCAATTAATTTAGTAATAAAGTCGGTCAAGCTTTTTTTGATTTCGCCAAAAGCCTCATTCTTTGTCCGAATATGATCGCGAATGTCACTGGTTTTTACTGTGTCTTCACACAACAACCATATATTCTCGTAAATAAACAATGAATCAATTTCGACTTTTCGTAAACCAATAATCATTTCATGGTCATTTGTGGGGATATATTCAAAACCAACGCTCGTAAATGTATTTCTAATTTTTCTTTTGAATGCTATCTTGTGTCGTTTCAGCTGCTGCTCAGGTGTGAGCGGCGGTTTCTTTCTACTCTTTTTCATTTTTGCCCTCCCTGATTTTACGGAATTCTTCCGGTAGCTTTGCAACTGCTGTGTTTTGATTTGGCTCGACCACAGGTTTATCTTCTCTTATTCGAATATTTCCGTTAGCGGCTTCATACAGACGATTTTTTGAGATGTCATAATAATTTTCTTGGATTTCTGCTCCAACAAATTTTCTTCCTTCTATGATTGCAGCAACTCCAGTTGTTCCAGATCCGGAAAACGGATCTAAAACTACACCCTCAAAAGGTGTTAATGCGTTAATTAATCTTTGTGGAATTGCTACTGGAAATTGACAGGGATGATTAGTCTTTTCGAGATGATTTGCATTCACATTTGGTATAGTCCAAACATCAGATGGATTTTTTCCAAGCGGATTCCCACTAAATTCCCCTTTGTGCGGTCCTTTATATGATCGCTTGCCAGGATATTTTTGCGGCACTCTGATATCATCCAAATTGAATATAGTTTGTTCACCTTTAGTAAACCATAAAATCACTTCGTGGCGTCCGCTAAAACGATTCGTGCTATTTAGCCCATGGCCAAAAGTCCATATAATGCGATTTCTTAGTATCAAAGGCGTACATCTATCCTTACTTAATGATGTAAAAAGCTCGTATATTATGTAGTCAAGAGGTACTATGCACTTATCAGAAACATGATAGCCTACTTGCCAACAGATACTTCCTCCAGTTTTAAGTACACGATACATATCGTTAAAAATATTAATATGTTGCTGCTTAAATGTCTCTACATCATCATGAGGATCTTCGTAAGCCTTTCCAATGCAATATGGAGGCGAAGTAACAATTAAGTCTACAGATTCGCCCGGCATATTCTTTAATAACTCTAAACAATCTCCATTGAATAAAGTGACTTTGTTTCCTTTTTTATATGTTTTGTATATTCGCATCGTTTCACCACTCAATAATAATTCCTTAACTGAAATTTTACCAGTCAATACTTGTATAATTCGCAATACATATCATTTCCACAATCAATAATATGTATTTTTAACATCAAACAAGGCTATTATATTCCGGACTTTCTCCGATTACATTCTTTACAAAGCATCTGGCAGTTTCCAGCATTGCTTTTACCTCCATCATGCCATGGCGTGATATGGTCGCCTTCCATTTCTTTGTAGTCAAAATGTTCTCCGCAGTTGGGACAAATGCCGTCTTGACGTTCATATGCTTCACGTTTTTGATTTTCACTGAATGCACGAATATTCAAATGGCTTTCATTGTCGGCTAGAACATATGGATATATTCCTTTCTTATTTGTAACATCATCATCTATCATAAGTGTTTTTATTTTTGTTTCAAGCACATTAGGGTCTAATTCTGTATCTTTATATATGTCGTACAGAAACCCCCAACCTATTCCTTTCATTTCATTGCGTTTAGTAGGGAAAATTGTTTCAACCCATTCAACAACACGTTTGAAATAAATCCATATTTGATTTGCATTTTCATCATGCTGGTGCAAAGCCATATAATTTTCAATAGAACTGAGGTTATCACGATTAGCAATCCATTCTATAGCTGTTTCAAGATACTCTTGTCTTATTGGAGAACCACTAACATAATCTTTTGCCATATTATAAGCAGCACAAGTTGGTTTTGAAAAATGTACCTTTGCATCTGACAACCACGTTCCTGTGTATGCGGTATTCCTCAATTCTTGTGCTGTTAAAGGTTTTCCTGCAATGTTGATAACCTTAAACCACTCATGAACTTCAGAAGGCGTTCCATTGCAGATATAAATATCCAACAAATAATCGTCAATCTGTTTTTGCAAATCTTTTTCTAAATTAAAGTAATACTTTTCATCAACTGCAAATGTTCGTTCACTTTCCGCTGTATATCTACAAATTGAAATTGTGCGTTGCTGTCCGTCCATTAATTCATAATGACCGTTTTCTGTTTTAGCCCAGTACATTATATTGAGTGGAAAACCTTTTTTGACAGTGCGGATAACCTCATCCCGTTCTTTCGGTGCATAAACATATTCTCGCTGATACGGAGGACGAACATCAAGTTTTTCCCCATAAGCAACAATTCCTTCAACTCCATCGAGACCTTTTTCCTCATATCCATTTGTTAAATCTCTTATTGATATTTGTATTCTTTCAATTTTCATATATTATCCCCTCTATGTATTATATTACGGTTTCTTATTGCAATTCGCTTATATTTTACTTTTCCATTAATAACAGGTTTAGCCAAATCCAAGTCGTTCGAGGCACTTCCACCATCAAATTTTCCTAAAATCTCAAACTGCTCATCACAATGGTATGCTAAATATGTTATTGGTACTCCCAATATTTTGTCTGTGTTTAAAGGAATTTCATTGTAATATTCAACGTGAATGGCATCGTAAGTATCATATGTCGGATATTTTTCGGGAGTATAGTGTTTATACAAATCTAATGGTAGATGACGTATAGCAATATCCATATTTGTAAACCAACAAATATTACCCAATCTACGCCATTTTTGTCCATTTTCATCTTTTTTATAATCTGTTTCCTTTTCTTCGTAGTAGTCGGGGACTTTAAACCAAAAATGTCCCGCATTATAACCAAGCCACATTTTATTGTTTTTAAAATAATGGAAAATTTCTTTAAAAGTGATATGGTTCATATTTCCTAAAACAAGAAATTGTTTCCCGCTTTCTGCAATGAGAGGTATGTATTCTTTCATTAAAGAAAAAGGTGGATTTGTAACAACAATATCGCATTCTTCAAACAGTGCTAAACATTCTGAAGAACGAAAATCACCATCTCCATCTAATAAAGTCAATGTATTTTTGTTATTGCTTAAGAGATACTCTACATCCGACATATCAATTGTATCGTTGCCATCTTCATTTTTAACCTCTGAAATTTCTATTTTGTATGGTTTTTTACCCTCTTTTTCAGTAAATAATATTTCTTCTTCATTAAATAGAGTTAGCTGAGTATAAATAATTGGAGAAGTAGCATAGCAAGTTGTTATAAGCTTTCTAAGCTCAAGCGTGTTAAAGTTTAAAGCAAAATACTTAAAGAAATTGCTTTCATATGGGTCGTCACAATTACACAATACAACCTTGCCTTTAAAGTACTTACGATAATGACGTAATTCTTCTTCAATTGTCGATAACTGTGTGTAGAACTCATCGGTTTTCCCTGCTTTTGACATATGCAAATTGCTATTGTCCGCCATTTTTATTTCCTCCTATTATCTATAAACGAACACTTCATCCATCTCCTAAGTGCATAATGTAAGTTCGCTTATCTTATTTCCATTTGCTATCTGCGGCAAACCACTTTTTTGTAAATTCTTGTTTTTTTACTACTGCACCGTAAGGTAAAGAAAGGAAAGTTTTCATTGTTTTAAGAATGGTTCTGAAGTCATCCGTCTTTGTGTTAATTTTCTTTATAAACGCTTTCCACTTTTTCTGCATACCGTCATCGGCATCAAAAGTCATGATCTGCTCAAATTGCTCTGCTGTAAAAGCGTGGTTGCGGTTTTCAAAGGTTTTGGCGAGTGCTTCACACAAGGTGTTGCCGTCAAAATTGAATTTATTTGCAAGATAGTATATATCGTAATAGTCCTTCATTCGGCTTGAAAATTCCATCAGGTTTAAAATAGCATCCAACTTTTCCGCAATAGTAGTTTCGATAGAATAGGTATTTATATTCGGAGCCTTAAAATCGTTAAGCTGTGTTGGAATTTTTCGATTTTCCTGCTGTGGTACTATAACATCACCCACTCCGAAGTCAATACCAAATGTGGTTCGAGTGTTTTTTATATGTGCAACGATAGTCACACCAATACCAGTATACTTTTTGGCAATAGCAATAGGTACAATGCTTTTTACTTCAAATGTGATGAAGTCGTTTTCTGTGTCAGATGCAATAATCTCTGATAACACTACCTTTAACTGCTCAGGGGTATTAGGTATTTTTCTTAGTAGAAAATCTACATCTACGGTTACACGACTGTCAAAGTCGGTAATGGAATAGAGGAAGAGTCCGCCTTTTAAAATGAGGTTGTCCGTATATTTTGAAGCTTCAACTCGACGCAGAAATTCCTCTTGACAGAAAAGCTGCAAGCATAGTTGATAGCTTCTCCCGCTTTCAGCTGCTTTATTTTTAAGTCTTGCAAGTACGGATGACGCTATATCAACCATTCAGCATTACCTCCATAAGTTCGGTTACTTTTTTATAAAGATGCATTTCCTTTGCGTATTTTGAAAGATTGGTAAGATTTTGCTTATCGTCGGAAGCATAGGCGTTAACCGCTTTATTGAAAAGCTCATTGTCAAGTTTGGTACGGTACTTGAAGCAATCACAAATGGTGCGCTCACGGTCATATATCGAAAGATTCACACCATTAAAATCAGCTGTTTCTTTTCCGAGATTAAAGTATTGCTTTTGAATATAATATGCTTTAAGTGGGACAGTATCTATTTTTAGCTTTGTTCTTGAAATTGTTCGTGGAACTGCAATTGTCCAAAGGCGGGGAGCAAAATCACTGTATCCATAATGAAACAGAGCAGATTCCACACAAACAATACCTTCGGGCAACAGGGCAGCCAGAAGCTTTTCTTCAGTTATATCATTTGTCTTTGGCAATTGATATAATCCGTGCCGAATACGCTCAATAAACCCTTTTTTACAAAGGTTAGCGACATCGTATGTTGAAAGACCTGATGCAATAAAATCTGCCGTTTTAGCGAGACCACCATTTTTAATTATTACTTTTTTCACAATATCCATTTTACTCACGCGTTTACCAACTTTTATTACACAGAGTTTAGGTTTAGTGTATAAAAAATATTATAGTATGGCAACCCTAAAAATGCAACAATTTTTCGCACACAATTTTTTAAATTTGAGTTTTAAAAATTTTCGATTAAATTTATCTCAAGCATAGATTATATTAATAAACATAGTAATAAACCTCTTTTTTACTATTCTGTAACGAATAGCAATCAGAGCACGTTATCATTTCGATAACATTTTGATAACAATCCATCAATCCGGTCACATTGCCCTGGATGTTGGTGACATAGTAGTATTCGTTGCCGTTCCAGCGCATGGCGAGCAACTTGCCGTTCCCGTCATATTCAAAGCCGGCAAGGTTTTTTTTTGCGTAACGAAAAGGCCTTTTATTTGCACCAGCAAATGAGATTGAAAAAAGAGTGGAGGGAGAGTGTGATGAGATTGTGCAATGCTATAATCCAGATACGAAGATGGGGAGAAATGAGAAGATGACTACAACTTCAAAAGAAATCCATAAGAAGAAGGATTCATCCGTCAAAAAAGTCGTTAAGCGGACAGTGGACATTATATTGACTGTAGTTCTTTTAGCGGTTATTTTATTGGCTGTCTAT
>CAZJXH010000116.1:0-11136 GCA_964549475.1 uncultured Oscillospiraceae bacterium | reverse complement strand
AGTATGATGGATGTGTTTTTCGGGTTCATCGGCCCTGGTGTTTGGCAGGATCATCACGAACTCGTCTCCTCCAAGTCTTGCAACGATATCCTTCTCTCTGCACCCGTTCTGCATGACTTCCGCCGCTTTCCGAAGAAGCTCGTCCCCTATGGCATGGCCGAAAGAATCATTGACCAGTTTGAGTCCGTTCACATCGCCCATGACAATCGAGATGGGAAGATTCTCCGGCATGTCAAGGGTTGCCAGTCTCTCTTCATAGAACCTGCGGTTGTAAAGACCTGTGAGCTGGTCATGAAAGCTTAGGTAGAGAATCTCATCTTCCGATTTTTTGTAGTTGGTAATGTCCTGGATGGCTCCGACGATTTTGACCGGATTCCCGTTCTCGTCCGTGATTCGGATCGCTTTGGAATGAACATAGCGGGTCTTCCCTGTCATGCCGTTGATGATTCTGAATTTCTCATCGTATGTCTCATTCCGGGTGACCAGGGCGTGCAGGACCATATCCAGTCTTTGGCGGTATTCCGGGAAAACGCTGCGCTGGACGAGCTCGAGGGAAATTCCCTGGCTGTTGTACGGAATTCCGTAAATATTGAACGCTTCGTTCGACGCCCACATCTGCTTCGTTGCAATCGTAATCTCCCAGTTGCCGACGTGTGCCAGGGATTGTGCGGACAGCAGACGGGTTTCACTGGTGATCAGTTTTTCTTCCGCCATGAGCCGGGTCATGAACATATTGATCTGACGGGAATAGATTTCGACGAAATAATCGTTTTTCAAATTTTCTCCTGCTGGCATGATCAAGGTAAAATGCCCGATAACGCGACTGTCCGCAATGATTTTGACTACAGCGACCTCCCCGTGGTCCCATAATTGATCGATTTGATTCAATTGGTCTTTCGGAATCATTTCTGCCAGAATATAGCGGAACGAATCAAATCTTGAAACAACCTGGTTTTTTATCTGCTCATAGTCAGCGTAATAATCCTCCCACTCTTTCCCCTCAAGGTTGTATCCGAGGATCTCGTTTGTTTTCTGCAGGATGTCCTCCGGGCTGACAATGGCCTGCGTGATGAATTTGCCCGTCTTGTCGTTCAGCAGCGTGATAAATCCGATTTTTGCTTTGGAAATATATAGAAGGTTTTCTACGATCCGGTGATAGCTGATTTGTTTGGACCCGGTCTGTAATAATTCTTCGGTAAAAAAAATCATTTTCTTGCCTAAATTCTCGAGCTCCACTTTCTTCGTCATATTTCGCGATACGCACATGATTTCAGCGGGCTTATCCGTTTCTGCATCACGGATTGCGATGGTTGATGTTTCAACCCATATATATTGGCCGTCTTTGCACCGGATCTGGTAGGTGGAGATGTCGATGTCCGGAGATTCCAGAATGGTTTCATGGGATTGTCGGACCATGCTGACGCTTTCCGGGTGGATGAGGTCCAGGGGATCCATTCCGATCAGCTCTGCGGGTTCGTATCCCGTCAGATTTCTGCAGGAGGGGGAAAGGTAGGTGTATCGGCCGTCAAGAGAATGCTTGGATATCATCTCGTTGATGTTTTCGGTGATCAGCTTAAAGTTTTCTGCATTTTCTTTCAGCAGGAATTGTGATTTTTTCAGTCGGCTGTTGTTGATGAGCAGGAGGTAGCAAATAACCAATACAAGCAGAAGAAGGCCCATCAGGATCGCGATCAGTCCGATATGGCCCAGAAAATAATTGTACCAGTCCTGCATCGTTCTCAGAGAGAACAACGCGCGATTGGTTGTCTCCAGGGTGGTTGATCTCCATGTGCCATAGACAACGATCGGAGCGAGAAGGGCTATGATTGCAATAATGAGGAAGATCAGGAGTTTTTGAATCCGATTGGCATTGACATCTACAATATCGGATTTACGCTTCTTTCTAAAGGCAGTCATGGGGGTGTCGGAATTCTTGCTAGTGGAGCGCTTTGGATCCATGGAAAGACTTTCGTCGTTGGAAGGCTTCGATCCATTCTCTTTGTCGTGTCGGTTGATTGCCAAGTCGATCGGCTTGCAATCGGGTTTGTCGATATTGTTCATTTACATCGATCCTTTCGTCATAAGGATTTTCATGCTTCCCGTTTTATCGGAAATGCATTAGTAGAACAAGTCGGCACGCATTGATTGGTTTTGCTCTTCATTTTATCACAATTGACTACAAAATAACATCTTTGCTTTATTCTAGCAGTTTTTACGAAGTTTTCAAGTGAATTTTCATTGATTTTTCGTTACGTTTTATTATTGTTTTGTTACATTTCGCTGATTTTTAAGCTATATTTGATTATTTCGGTTGTTTTCGCTTATATTCGGTTGTTTTTGGTTGTATCATTTCAGGCGTCTTCCGGCTTAACAGATTCTCGGCAGACCTTCCCCATAAAGCTCCGGAATGATCCGAGTACCGCCGATCATGGTATGAAGGAGCACCAGCCCTTTCTCCCCCTCGCCAATCTCCCCGATGAGGGAAGCTTGCTGTCCGTATTTATTTTCTCGCATGCAGGAAAGTGCCTTTTCAGCGTCTTCTTTCGCAACGATCGCGATCATTTTTCCTTCATTGGCCATATAGAGGGGGTCCAGCCCCAATATGCCGCAGAATCCGCGTACGGAATCGGACACCGGAAGCTGCTCTTCTTGAAGCCGGATACAGCACGACGAGGCGACCGCGATTTCATGGAGCACCGTTGCAAGACCGCCGCGAGTGACATCGCGCATGGTTCTTATCCCGGCACCGCTTTCCATCAATGCCGCAGCCATGTGGTTCAATGGCGCACAGTCGCTTTGGATGGCGTTGGTGATGTTCATCCGGGCGCTTAATATCGTTGCATGGTGGTCTCCGAGGTTGCCGGAAAGAATCACGACATCGCCTGCCTTTGCATTCGCCGAGCTCATCAGCGGCTCGATTCCCGGTTCGCCGGATGGTTCGCTTGATGATTCACTGGACGGTTTACCGAAGGGTTCGCCGAAGGATTTTCCAGGTGACTCGCCGGATGGTTCGCCGAAAAATTTACTTGATGATTTACCGGACGGTTCGCTGGACGGTTCGCTGGACGGTTTACCGGATGGATTCCGGAAGAATCCCACTCCTGCGGTGTTGATATAGATTCCCCCTTTGCCCTCGATGACTTTCGTATCCCCGGCAACAATGATTACCCCGGCCTCTTGTGCGGCTTTTGCCATCGAACGGACGATCTGTTCCAGCTGCCCGGTTTCCGCGCCCTCTTCGATGATGAATCCGCACGTCAGATATTTTGGAATCGCTCCGCTCATGGACAGGTCGTTCACCGTTCCGCATACCGCAAGCTTTCCGATGTCTCCTCCGGGGAAAAACAACGGAGTGACAACGAAGCTGTCGGTTGTCATGGCAATCACCGGCGCGCCCGGAACGACAGCCGAATCCTCCAGTCTTGCCAGAACAGGATTTCCAAGATATTTTACAAACAGGCTTGTGATCAGCTCCGAGGTCTCTTTGCCTCCGCTGCCGTGTACCATGGTGATTTTCATAATTTTCTACCTCTTGTTGATGTAATAATTGTAGCAGCTGCCTTCGCTCGACACCATGCATGCGCCCTGCTGCGAGGAAGGGGTGCATTCCACGCCGAAAAGCGGGCACTGGGTGGGGTTGATGGCGCCGGTAAGGACCTTCGCGCAGCGGCACTTCGGATTATGTACCTCGTCGATGGTCTCTTCGCCGCTGCCGGCATCAACATGCTGATATTCCTCGCGTAAAAGCATTCCGGAGTCTTTGATGATTCCGAAGCCTCTCCACGCAGCGTCGCACGGAGTGAAAAACCGGTCGACCGCGCGCTGGGCTTTTTCGTTTCCTTTCCAGGTAACGGCCGAAGGATAGCAATTCACCACCCGGCCGGTGCCGCGCAATTTTACCAGGGCAGCGAGTGCCTCCAGGATGAGCGGCCCCGTAAACCCTGCGACCGCAAAAGGGATCCGGTATTTCTCCGCCAGGTCGTCATAAATCCGACTTCCGGTGATGGTGCTGACGTGCCCGGGAGCCAGGAATCCATCGATGCCCCCCTGCTTTTCGCATACCCAGCGGATCGCTGCCGGCATGGTCTTGAGGGAGGTCAGCAGTTTGATATTGGTTAATCCGCTTTGAATGGCCTCTTCCAGCAGCATGGCATAGACCGGCGTTGTCGTTTCAAATCCGACAGCGGCGAAAATGAACGTTTTTGCGGGGTCGGAAGCGGCAAGCTTCAGGACATCCAGAGGGGAATAGACCATCCGGACCTGTGCGCCTTCTGCTTTGGCATCGTTGAGGCTCTGGCTTTTCCCTGTCACACGGATCATATCCCCGAATGTCACGATGACGTTCTGCGGGGACCGGCTCAGCTCGATCAGCTTGTCGATATAGGCTGTCACCGTTACACAAACCGGGCAGCCGGGTCCCGAAACCAGATGGATTCGCGGGGAAAGCATGCTCGGAATGCCGCAATGCGAGATTTCGGCGGTATGGGTCCCGCAGACCTCCATGATATTCACGGGAGGGCCGTCATATTCCTGTAGAAATTTTTTATAATCCAGTTCCATTGTTGCTCCAGCTTTTCATATTTTTTGCTACTCTCCCCATTTGATTTCATCGAACAAATCGCTCAGCGAACTGCCTTCCTCCTCGGAAAGCACCTGTAAAATACAGCCTGCGTGAACCAGGACATAATCGCCGATCTGCGTCGAAACCAGCCCGCAATTCGCTTCGATCCGATTCCCGCTGAAATCCACTGTGGCTCTTGTTCCATCGATGGCAACCACTTTGCCGGGCATTGCTACACACATTGTTGATTCTTATCCTTTCTTGATCGATCAATCTTTAAAATATCAATCTTTCCCATTTTCTAAAATATCAATCTTCCCATTTTCAAAATATCAATCTTCCCATTTTCATCTTTGATTTCTGCGATATATGAATCTTTTAGCAATTCGTTTTTTTGCAATTCGTTTTTTAACAACAAAATTTTTAGCAACAAAAATTTTTTAGCGACAAATTTTATCAGGTCCGGCACAGCCAGGCCTGCCCCAGGCAGATTCCCCCGTCGTTCGCGGGAACCTCGGAATTGATGTAGACCGAAAAGCCCTCGTTTTCTAGTTGCTCCATGCAGTTCTGCAAAAGAAGCAGATTGGCGAACACGCCGCCGCTTAATGCGACTTTGTTCTCGCCGCTTTCCTTGCGGATCTCCATGCAAACGGTCCGAACCATTCCGGCGATCGCCTGATGAAACGCATAGGCCAGGGCACCGGTGAAATCCGCCGAAGCGGCTGCATTTTTCATATCATCAGCATCTGTTATATCTGCAGCATCTGCGAAATCTGCAGCATCTGCGAAATCCACCGTATCTTCCGGTTTGTTTCTTCTCATGCCATACTGTTCCATTATGACATGAATTTGATGGAACATATCCACCTGGTCGATGATTTTTCCCTCCGGAGTGGAATCGATTTTAAAATGGATCAGATCGCATTTTGTTCCTTCGAAACTGGTCGGATCGCATTTTGCTCCTTCGGAACTGGTTTCATCTAATTTTACACTAAAATCCGGCTTTTTGCTCCTGTTTATTGGATCCGATACCAAAAAAAGCTTTTCGGCAAACCGCGCCGCTTCATTTTCCAGTGCGATCGCACATTCCGCCTCGTACGAATTCTCTTTTCTAATGTTTAAAATGGCGCTTACCGCGTCAAACAGCCTCCCCATGCTTGAACTTTGCTGGGTGTTGATGTTGCTTCTGATCGCGGACCGCAGGGTGTCTTGCTCGTCCCTTTTTATATCTTCTTGATTTTTTGTATCTTTTTGATTTTTGATCTCGTTAAGATTCTTTATATCATCTATATCATTATCTATATTATCTATATCATTTATATTATTTATATTATTTATATCATTTATGTTATTTTTATTTTTCTCTTGGCTGGTTTCATCGGATTCGACAATTTTGCGGGTCTCCTCCCCTGCAAGAAGATAGCATTGCGCCGCGAGTCCGGCATTTCTCGCTACGGCGTCTCCGCCGCAAAGGGTCACATACCCGAGATGGGCACAACGCGTGTATTCCTTATCCTTGCATAGCAGGAATTCTCCGCCCCAGACCGCCCCGTCGGTACCGTATCCAGTGCCGTCAAAAACCACGCCGATGCAGGAAGACAGGTCGTGTTCCGCCATGACCGACGCCGCGTGGGCGTGATGGTGCTGGATCGGAATCACTTTTATGGCAGGGCTTTGTCCAGGGTTTTGTCCAGGGCTTTCCTGTGCCGGCGTGCCGGGTGCAGCAAGCTTCTCCGCCAGGCGGGTGGTGAAATACTGTGGATGAAGATCCCGGACGATGATTTCAGGATTCATGCCGAATAATATTTTCATCCGCTCGACATTTTCTTGATAGGCGGTCGAAACCAGGTAGTTTTCCATATCGCCGAAATACTGGCTGATATATGCCCGGTGATGATGATAGAGGCAGAAGCTGCTTTTCAGGTCCCCGCCCAAGGCAAGGATCGTTTTCTGCGTATTTTGTTTCAGTACAACCGGAATCGGGACATATCCCCGGCTTCGGCGGACAAGCTGCGGACGGAAGGGATCTCTTGAAGGATCTCCCGAAATGTCGCCTTCTTCATTTGCCCTCTTGCCGCTCGTCTGCTTTGCGCCTATCCTCTTGCTGCTCGTCTGCTTTGCGCTTATCCTCTTGCCGCCCGGCACAGTCCGGACGACGGAATCGTCCAGCGAAGTGGTGATCCGCCGTTCATTGTATAACACGCCCGCTAAATACGGGGATTCAATGCCCAGGATCTCCTCGTCCCGATAAATGATGGGATTGGATGTCAGGTTCCCGCTTGTCATGACCAGAGGTCCGCATGCGTCGGTCAGGAGCTGATGCAGCGGGGTATACGGCAGATAAGCGCCTGTAAACCGGCTTTCGTCGGATACGCCGGCACAAAATTCCTGTTTTTTCTGAAGCAGGACAATCGGGCGCGCGGCGGAAAGAAGCAATTCCTCTTCTGCCGCGCCGGTTTCGCAATATTCCTCCAGTCCCGCCAGATCCGGAAACATGACGGCGAACGGCTTTTTGTCGCGTTTTTTCAGCAGACGCAAATTCTCCACGGCTTGAACGTCCGTTGGAAGGCAGGCGAGCTGGTATCCTCCGGTTCCTTTAATAGCGAGGACTTTGCCTTGTTTCAGAAGCTCGACCGATTTTAAAAGTGCTTCGTGTCTGTGGAATGTTTCTTTACCGCATTGTAAAATCAGCTGGGGTCCGCAGTCATGACAGGAGATTGTCTGGGCATGGCGCCTGCGGTTATCGTTCTCCGTGTATTCCGTCCCGCACGCAGGGCACATCGGGAAAATGTCCATGGTGACTGTGTCCCGGTCATAGGGGATCTCTTTGATGATGCTGTAGCGCGGGCCGCATGCCACACAGCTGATAAACGGATAGAGATACCGTCGGTTGTCCGGATCGTACATCTCTTTCCGGCAGGTTTCACAAAGGGGCAGATCGGCCGGGATTAGCGGGTGATCCTGTATGGATTCTTCCGGCAGGCCGCCTGTGAGGATTTTTTTGCTGCTTGGAATGATATGGAATCCATCCATAGCCTGTTCCGGGATGGTTTCTGTCCGGATTTCGAGGACATTCGCCCCCTGGGGCTGGTCGGTTTTGAGGCGTGCTGCAAATTGAGCCAGAATATCGCCTGACGGCGAACTGGCAATGATCTGGACGATTCCACCGCTGTTCAGCACAGTCCCCGCGATCGACAATTCCTCTGCGAGGCGGGCGACGAATGGCCGGTATCCCACGCCTTGGACAATACCAAAGACGGTGATCAGCAGGGTCATACCGCCTCGATGCTTTCGATAACGACCGCTGTTCCGATTTCGCTCGGGGCCCCTTCTTCTCCGCATTTCGGGCATTCATAATGCATGAGCCTGCGCTCGAATACTTCGCCGCATTTCGGGCATTTCAGCATGGAGGGAACCGATTCAATCTCGACCGCTGCGCCTTCACAAATCGTTCCTTTCGAAACATCGTTGAAATACATGCGGATGCTGTCCGGGGTGTATCCGGAAGATTCACCCACCGTCAGACTGATTTTTATTACTTTGCTTTTCCCGAGTTCCTGTGCTTTTTCTTTCGCATAGGATACCATTTCCAGGGCTTTGTGATAATCGTGCATGATTCGCTCCTTATAAGAATGATTTATTGTTTTCGCAATGAATGTATTATACAACATCGTGGAAAACTAATACAGAGGCAATTAGGACGGCGTTTTCCGAATTTTAGCAATTCAGAGTTTATTATTGTAATTTTATAGGAAATGGTGTATTCTCATAAGTATATACCCCCCCATAATAGGTATATACCCCCCATAATGAATGTATAAGCGAGGTTTGATCAATATGGATTTATCGATTTTGGAAATAATCAATATTCTATTCAAGAAGATCTGGATGCTGGTGCTTTGTACGATTATCGGATTTTCCGGAGCGTTTCTGATCACCCATTTCCTGATTCCGGCCAAGTATACCGCGTCATGCCAGATGTACGTCAATCCCGGCAAAGCGAACACGTCAACCGGAACCTATGTCGGAGATTACAGCGATTTGCAGTATGCGCAGAAGCTGGTGAATTCATACGTTATCATTTTAAAGAATGAAACATTTTTGAAAAGTGTCGCCACCGCATCCAATCTTCCCTATACCGCCAGGCAGATCAGCGGCATGCTGTCTCTCTCCTCCATCAACAGCACCGAATTCTTCGAAGTGAAGATCAACAGCAAGAATCCCGACGATGCCTATTCGCTTGTCAAGACGATTTCTGAGCTTGCTCCGGCCGAGATCATCCGGATCAAGGAATCCGATTCCGTCAAGATTGTGTCTCCTGCGAACCGCCCGATAGCGCCCTCCTCGCCCAATGTCCTGCTGAATTCCATTATCGGAGCAATGCTCGGCTTCATCGTCTCCGCCGTAGCGTTTATTCTGATTGAGGTTCTGGACACCCGGATCAAAAGCGAGGAAGACATCACCAGCCATTATTCCATTCCGGTCCTTGGATGCATTCCTCTATATGACGAAGAGTGAGTAACGTTTTAATTTATCCTGCCTACAATTAACTTATAAGGAGCAATAAACAAAAATGGGTGATAATTGGAAAGATACCTCTAGAAACACTGAAAATCCGCCGAAAAAAGTGGGCAGTCCCGCTCCCCGAAAGGATAAGATTTTCATCAGCAAAAAAGCCAGGCGTTCGGTTCGCTCGTCCTACGGGCCAGGCAATTATTCCAAATCCGGATCCAACGTTTCGACAAACCGTTTCAGTGTGGTGGAATCTTATAAAACCCTTCGAACCAATTTGCAGTTTTCAATGACCAAGAAGGGATGCAATGCAATCATCATTACCAGTACGATGCCGAGGGACGGGAAGAGCACGGTGGCGGCGAATACCGCGGTCGCTTTCGCCCAGACGGACATCAAGGTCCTGATCATCGACTGCGATATGCGAAAACCCCGTATCAACAAGTTCTTCAATATTCCCGCTGTTCCAGGACTCTCCAATGTTTTGGCCGGGTTGTGCGAAGCGAAGGAATCCATCCACGCCTCGGAATACAAGAATCTCAGCATTATCCCCTCCGGCATTCTGCCGCCCAATCCAGCGGAGCTTCTTATGAGCACGGCTATGGAAGAGTTGATGGATGCCTTGCGCCTGGAGTATGATTTGATTATCTTGGACACTCCTCCGGTGAATATCGTTTCGGATGCGCTCGCTGTGACGAAAGTCACGGACGGCGTGGTTTTGGTGGTGCGCCATGCTGTGACGTCCCATCCCGATGTAGAGAAATCCATCAAGAGCCTCGAGTTTGTCAATGCCAAAATTCTCGGCATTGTGCTGAATGCCATCGATTATTCTAAAATTTACGGCAAACGGTATGGAGCCTATGCTAATGGCGGCAAATACGGAACATATAGCAAAAACGAGGGGTATGGCGGCTATGGCAGTCACGGAAGTTATGGAGACAATCTGGAACAGCCTGTACTCAGTAATCCGTCTTCACCCAATGCCGCTGTCACCGGCACCGCTCCCCGTTCCGCTGCATCCAATGCTTCTACTGCCACCGGTGCTTCCCGTTCCGATGCGTCCAATGCCCCTGCTGCTGCCGCCGCTGCGCCTCGTTCCGATGCGTCGTTGCGGTCGTCCGGCGGAAATGGGTCGCCACGGTCCACTGCCGGATCAGTTTCACCGATCATTCCTGAAAGAGTGGATTAGTTTCGATGATTGATTTTCATTCCCATGTTCTGCCCGGAGTGGATGATGGTGCAAAAACAGTGGCGGATTCCCTTGCCCTGTTTCGTATGCTGCAATCCCAAAAAATCACCGATCTTGTCCTTACTCCACATTTCTATCCCGACCAGCAAAGCGTGGACCGGTTTTTGTCGAACCGGAGCCAATCGTTTGAGCGCTTGTCGGAAGCGTTGGCTGGACAGACGGAGATCCGGCTGTATCCTGGTGCGGAAGTGTATTGCAGTGAATATTTGCTGGTTTCCCAGAATCTGAGCCCGTTGTGTATTAAAGGGACTTCGCTTCTTCTTTTAGAAATGCCGCTTTCCAGGCAGTGGCCCCCGGATGTGTGGCTTATTATTAAAAAACTGGTGGACAGTCATGCGATTGTTCCTGTTATCGCTCATGCAGAGCGATATCCCGTTGTTCAGCGGCATCCGTCCAAAGTGCTGAGTCAGTTGATTGATTCCGGGTGTGTCATCCAGGCGAATTGCGATTCTTTTGTTCATTCCGCCCAGCAGAACAGTGTGTTGAAATGGCTGGATAGCGGGCTGATCCACTTGTTGGGAACCGATTGCCACAGTGTGGAAAGACGGCCGCCTCTCATGAAGGAGGCCTGCGACGTGATTATCCGCGAATTGGGTGCAAAAGCGCTGGATGTACTCGAAGCAACCGGTTCCCGTCTTCTTTCCGGAAAGCCCCTGCGCAGCCGGAATTTGTTTTTCTGATTTTTATTCCTAGTACTTTGTTAATGTTAAAACTTATGTTATCCGACGAGGAAAATTTCTGTAGGGCAAGGCGGTGGAATGCAATATGGGGACGGTTCTTATGTTGCATTTTATTTCGTTTATGCAACACAAGA
>CAZJXH010000115.1:0-11177 GCA_964549475.1 uncultured Oscillospiraceae bacterium | reverse complement strand
ATTTAAGAATTGAGAGGTCTCCATCATTGCTTCATGAATATATCGTCATCACGGGCGCAAGAGAACACAATTTAAAAAATATCGATCTAAAAATACCAAGGGACAAACTGGTTGTATTGACCGGGCTTTCAGGCTCCGGCAAATCGTCTCTCGCGTTTGATACGATTTATGCCGAAGGGCAGCGCCGATATGTGGAGTCCTTGTCTTCCTATGCAAGGCAGTTTCTCGGCCAGATGGAAAAACCGGATGTCGATTACATCGAGGGACTTTCTCCAGCCATATCGATTGATCAGAAAACGACAAGCAAGAACCCCAGGTCCACCGTCGGCACGGTGACAGAAATATATGATTACCTGCGACTGCTCTATGCAAGGGTTGGAACACCCCATTGCCCTCAATGCGGGAAACGCATCGAGAAACAGACAGTGGATCAGATTGTCGATACAATACAAAAAACGAAGGAAGGATCAAGGCTCCTGATCATGGCGCCTGTCGTCCGTGGGCGTAAAGGCGAATTTTCCAAGATGTTCGATGATTTCAGGCGACTTGGTTATGCAAGCGTCCGAGTCGACGGAATTTTTTATGAACTGGAGGAAGAGATTCCCCTGGATAAAAACAAGAAGCACTCGATTGAAGTGATTGTGGACAGACTAGTGATGAAACCCAATATTTCAAGCCGAATCGTGGATTCAGTCGAAACCGCCCTGCATCTGGGCGAAGGACTTCTGCTTGCCCTGATCCAGAACAAACCGGACGAAACCGCGATTGGAACCGAACCCGCTCTAAAAACAGCGTTTGAAGAGGGAAGCGAAGCAAGCGGCGAAATGAACGCCAAAGACAGCCGGAAAATCGGAAAAGAGAACAGAAAAGACAGCAGGGACGCCCGCTCGGAAGTCTTTCTTCCTTCCGAAAAAACAGATCATCCGGAATTCCTTGAAGAGGAGATTCTATTCTCTCAGAATTTTTCCTGTCCGGACTGCGAAATCAGCTTTGAAGAGATCACCCCAAGAATGTTTTCTTTCAATAATCCATTTGGTGCCTGCCCGCATTGCCTTGGAATCGGAACGATGATGGACATCGACCCGGATCTGGTGGTGGTGGACTCGGACCTTTCCATTAACAAGGGCGCGATAAGAGCCGGCGGATGGAATTTTGACGACATTGACAGTTGGGCAAGAGCATTTGTCGAAGCCCTTGCAAAAAAATATAAATTTTCGCTGAACACCCCTTTCAAGGACTTGCCGGATAAGATTAAAAAGATTCTATTTTACGGAAACAATGGCGAAATCCTGTCAGTTGATACGACAAACAGCAAATATTCTCATGGCAAGGAATACCAGTCAGACTTCAAAGGGATCATTCCTACGATGGAAAAACGCTATCAGGAGACTTCCTCGGACGAAATGAAAGAATATTACGAACAGTTCATGTCAAAAAATCCCTGTCCGGTCTGTCACGGCGCCCGACTAAAAAAAGAGAGCCTCTCTGTCCTGGTCGGGAAAAAGAACATTTACGAGATTACTTGTATGCCGATCCGAAAAAGCAGGGACTTTCTCCAGAAACTCAGTATAACGCCAAGAAAAATGCAGATCGCAGAACGAATCCTCAAAGAAATAGACGCTCGTCTGGGATTCCTGGTGGATGTCGGATTGGACTACATGACACTCAATCGCTGTTCGGCGACTCTTTCCGGGGGCGAGGCGCAGCGGATCCGGCTTGCAACCCAGATCGGGTCGGGTCTTATGGGCGTTTTATACATTCTGGACGAACCCAGCATCGGATTGCATCAGAGAGACAATATGCGTCTGCTGGATACGTTGAAGAAACTTCGCGATATCGGGAATACCGTCCTTGTCGTGGAACATGACGAAGAAACAATGTTCGCAGCGGACTATATTGTGGATATGGGTCCTGGTGCGGGCGAGCACGGAGGGGAAGTCATCGCCACCGGCACAGCGGAAGAAATCATGGCCTGCGAACGTTCCATTACCGGACAATATCTGAGCGGACGCAAGCAAATCGAAGTTCCGAAAAACCGCAGAGTCTGTTCCGGGAATTATTTGACCGTCGTTGGAGCCAGAGAAAATAACCTGAAAGACATCACAGTGTCTATTCCTTTGGGTGTAATGACCTGCATCACTGGTGTTTCCGGTTCTGGGAAAAGCTCGCTGGTGAATGGGATTATTCTTAAAAAACTGTCCCATGATCTCAATGGAGCAAGAAAAACCAGTGGAGAATTCGATCGGATCGATGGAATTGAACATCTGGACAAAGTCATCGATATCGACCAGTCCCCGATTGGAAGGACGCCAAGATCCAACCCGGCGACGTACACAGGAGTCTTTGACCTGATAAGGGAATTGTTTTCCAATACACCGGATGCGAGAGCAAGAGGATACAAGCAGGGCCGTTTCAGCTTCAATGTGAAAGGCGGCCGTTGTGAGGCCTGCAGCGGGGACGGAGTCAACAAAATTGAAATGCATTTTTTACCGGATATTTATGTGACCTGTGATGTATGCAAAGGAAAACGATATAACCGGGAAACACTCGAAGTCCGGTACAAAGGGAAGAATATCGCGGATGTTCTTGCCATGACAGTGGAAGAGGCGGTTTCTTTTTTTGATGCGATCCCAAAAATCAAACGGAAACTGGAAACACTGGATGAAGTGGGACTGGGATATGTCCGACTGGGCCAGCCTTCCACCCAGCTTTCGGGCGGCGAGGCACAGAGGGTGAAACTGGCAACGGAACTATCCAAGCGCGGCACCGGCAATACTCTTTATATTCTGGACGAACCGACCACCGGCCTTCATATCGCGGATGTCCACAAGCTGGTGGACATATTGAACAAACTGACCGACAGCGGCAATACAATTCTGATCATCGAACACAACCTTGAAGTAATTAAGACCGTGGACCATATCATCGACCTGGGGCCGAACGGCGGAGATGCCGGCGGATATGTCATCGCGACGGGTACACCGGAAGAAGTATCGAAAGTGGAGGAATCTTTTACTGGACAGTATCTGTCAAAACTATTAAAATAATAAGAAAATGATTCAGATTATGAAGAATCATACGAAAAATAATAAAGAATAAAGGAAATTGTATGACAATAGCTCAGAATATTATATCCAGGGATAAAAAAATGATATAATACAATAACCTTTTATCAATACGACCGATGAAGGGAAACAAGGGAAGGAATATTTTAAGACAATGACAAAATGTACTATTTGCAATAAAAACACCGCAGTTGTTTTTACAACAAGATTTGAAAACGGCAAGCGCTTCAACGAGGGGCTTTGTCTAAAATGCGCATATAAGACTGGATTGGGCGCCATGGATGATATTTTTACAAAAGCCGGGATCAATGAAGACAATATTGATGAAATTACAGAAAAAATCAACAATGTGATGGAAAGCACCAATATGCAAAGCCCGGAAGGCCTGCTTAAAATGATTGTTGATGGAAACATGGATGGAGATTCGGATTTTTCAGAATCGTTTGAATCCACTGATTCGGATGAATCAGAGAAAAGGGAGCAAAATGGTCTGCTGCCTGTTGCAATGGCATTTCCAAACGAAGAGTCCTCTCAGTCTGATAACGAATTAAGCAACAGAAATCATACGGACAGGGACAGTTTCAATGGAGGTTCGAACGGAAACGAAGGAGAACGGAAAGAGAAGAAACGGAAATTTCTCGACCAATTCGGCATCAACCTCAATGATAAGGCAATGGAGGGCAGGATTGACCGCATTATCGGACGGGACAAGGAATTGGAACGTGTTGTCCAGATTCTGAACCGCCGTTCGAAAAACAATCCGGTTCTGCTGGGTGCGCCCGGCGTCGGAAAGACAGCGATCGCAGAAGGCTTGGCTGTCCGTATCATTGAAGGAAATGTTCCGGCAAAACTGCTGAATCTGGAAGTTTATTTGCTGGATATGACCGCAATGGTTGCTGGAACGCAATTTCGCGGGCAATTCGAGAGTCGGATGAAAGGCGTTGTGGACGATGCGAAACGCGCCGGGAATATTGTACTGGTGATTGATGAACTGCACAACATCATGGGCGCAGGGGATGCGGAAGGCGCGATGAACGCTGCGAATATATTGAAACCGGCCCTGGCAAAAGGCGAGATCAAAGTGCTGGGTTCCACCACGATGGAAGAATATCGGCGATTCATCGAGAAAGACTCTGCATTGGAGAGAAGATTCCAGCAAGTGATTGTGAAAGAGCCCAGCAAACAGGAATCCATCGAAATACTAAAAGGAATCAAAGATTATTATGAACAACATCACCATGTTGTTTTTGACGACCAGGCGATTGAAGCCGCTGTGGTCCTGTCCGACCGTTATATCATGGACCGTTTACTGCCCGACAAGGCGATCGATCTGTTGGATGAGGCCGGATCAAAAGCCAACTTGAATGATGAGCACGAAGTGAAAATGATGGAATCCAGGAAAAAGATCACAGAATATTAAAAAGAACAAAAAACACTGGAAACAACCATTGCCAATTCCAAGGAAGACATGAGCCTATTCGAGCAGCAGGCCCAATTAAAATCCAATACCTGCCGGGAGAAGGAGAATTTAGATAAATTAACCAAGGAGCATACTCCTCAGCGGATTACAGCAGAAGATATCGCCTGTGTTGTCGAAATGTGGACGGGCATTCCAGTTCAACGGATCAACGAGCTTGAGTCGGAGAAACTGATGCATCTGGAAGAACGCCTCCACGAAAAGGTGATTGGACAGGATGAGGCAGTAAAAGCATTGGCAAGAGCCATGAAAAGGAACCGGGCAGGATTCCGAAAGAAACACAAGCCATCCTCGTTTATCTTTGTCGGACCTACCGGCGTTGGCAAGACAGAATTGGTCAAAGCTCTGGCATGGGCGATGTTCGAATCCGAAGATGCCATGATACGGCTGGATATGTCTGAGTTCATGGAACCCCATACGGTCAGTAAATTGATCGGCTCCCCTCCGGGATATGTTGGCTTTGATGACGGAGGACAGCTGACAGAAAAGGTGAGAAGGAAGCCTTACAGTGTGATTTTGTTTGACGAGATCGAAAAAGCGCATGCCGATGTTTACAATATGCTGCTGCAAATCCTGGACGACGGTCGATTGACGGATAGCCACGGCAGGGTGGTGAATTTCGAGAACACCATCATCATCATGACCTCCAATGCCGGCACGACCCTCAAAGGGCATGGGATCGGATTCGGATCCGCAGAACATGCTGCATTGGAGGGCCGGGTCAATACCGTACTGAAAGAAATCTTCCGACCGGAATTCCTAAACCGCGTTGACGAGATTGTGGTTTTCCATGAGCTAACCAAACCGGAACTGCGCAAAATCTGTGACCTGATGATGAAAGAAATCGTCCAGGCGATGACGGATCATGGAATAAAGTTCCTGATGACCGATGAAGTGAAGGATTATCTTACCGAAAAAGGATACGACGTCAAGTTCGGTGCCAGGCCTTTGCGGAAAACCATCCAGAAATACATCGAAGATCCTCTTTCAGATATGCTGCTGCAAGGATCCCTCCAGGGGGTGACAGCGGTATCGGTCGTAATCAAGGATGGAGAGATTTCCTTCGATACCCTTTGATGTAAAAACGGCTCCTGTCAGCTCCGATAGCTTCCATTGATTTTTATATAGTCATAGGAGAAATCACAAGTCCAGATATGGTCATCCACATTTCCATCGCATAAATCGATGGTGATGTGGATTTCTTTTTTTGCAAGAATGGATTTCGCGATCTGTTCATCAAATGGCAATGCGTTTCCATTGGCGCAGACCTGAAGATCACCGATAAAGATATGGCAATGCTCTGGATTGAAATTTGCACCGGAATAGCCGACTGCGGTCAGAATCCTGCCCCAGTTCGCGTCTTCTCCGAAAATCGCGGTCTTGACAAGAGGCGATTTTGCAACAGCATGAAGCACGAGGATCGCATCTTCCCGCGAAAAAGCGTGAAGCAACTGGATTTCAATCAATTTTGTCGCACCTTCTCCATCCTGGGCAATCTCTTTGGACAGCTTTCTACATCCCGCTTCGAGCGCTTCGACGAAAAGCTTGTACCCAATGGATTCCTCGGAGGTAACAAGGGCATTCTCTGCCTGCCCGTTTGCCAGGACAACCACCATGTCACATACGCTGGTATCTCCGTCGACACTGACACGATTAAATGTCTTTTCGGTGACGGCGGACAACGCTTTCTGCAGCAAGGACTGCTCGATTGCACAATCCGTTGTAATGACCGATATCATGGTGGCCATATTGGGATGGATCATACCGGATCCCTTTGCCATTCCTGAAAGGATTGTCATTTTCCGTTCAATGGGAAAAGCAATGGCGAATTCCTTTGGAATCGTATCCGTCGTCATGATGGCGTGTTCAGCCAGATGACCCGCCTCAGGAGAGCTGTCCAGATGTATAATCGCATCACGGATTCCTTTTTGCACCTTATCCATTGGCAAAAGCTGGCCGATTACTCCGGTA
The DNA here is from genome assembly GCA_964549475.1 of uncultured Oscillospiraceae bacterium. GTDB lineage: Bacteria > Bacillota > Clostridia > Saccharofermentanales > UBA5734 > JBBQKF01. Next base: position 4,664 of record CAZJXH010000115.1, on the reverse strand, counting down.
GAACCAGTCAGAACTTCTTCGGCGGAACAGGAAAGCAACCCTGCGACAATTTGGGCCATGGCGTCCGCATCCAGATCGCCTTGTATCCCGACACAGGCATTTGCATTCCCGCTGTTGATGATGACCGCTCTGGCACGGCCTTGTTGAATCACCCGCATGGTTCTTATCAGGGAATGACCTTTTACAGCATTCTTTGTAAAAACACCACATGCTTTTGAAATGGAGGAGGAAGAGACGACCGCTAAATCAGGATCTCCGTTTTTCTTGAGGCCACAGGAGATTCCGGCTGCGGAAAAGCCTTTCGGTGAAGTGACGGACCCGTTGATCCATTGGATTGCTTCATTCATTTTATATACCTCGTATTTTTATCCTGTTTGATAATTTTCTTTTTAATTATAACAAAATATTACATGATTGAAAGGCCAAATTTTTAAAAATATAAATAATCCAGCCAATCATGAAAGACAAATCAAACAATTCATCGGGAACCTCGGTAAATATCGTTGAATATTTACTCAAATTTGTTTAAAGAGTATAAAAATATGATAAAATAAGCTGTAACTGAATATTACATTGGATTAAGATAAAAAAAATATAAAATATAAAAACCAGGAGGTCAACTTATGTGGACAAGATCTGAATTAAAACGAAGCGCAAAAGACCAGATGAAAGGACGCTATTGGAATTATCTGGGCGCATCCCTGATGCCGCAGCTTGCATCCTACGTTATTTCGATTCCATTATCGATCGTGTCCCAGGTGATCATGATCCCAAGCATGATCAGCACGGGAATGATGATGGAGAACTCCGATCTGATCAACGAACTGAATAGATTAAATATGTATGGTGAAATAGATGTCAATGTAATTTTTAATTTATACTACCAGCTATTCAACTCGCTGATCATTCCAATTGTTATTATTTCTCTGATTTCGTTATTGACGACACTTTTTATCATGCAGCCGATCATGGTCGGAATGAACCGATGGTATATTCGATCCAGGGAAGACCGGAACATCTCCCTTTCCATGTGTTTCAGCGTATTTAAGAGGAACTCGTATCTCAAGACCGTTGCAGCCATGACCTATTCCATGTTTTTTACATTTTTATGGACCTGTCTGTTTTATATCCCAGGCATCATCAAGAGCTATGCTTACCGCATGATTCCCTATATTGTTGCCGACAATCCAAGGATTGGTGCAAAACGGGCGCTTAAGCTCAGCTGCCAGATGACAAAAGGCCATAAATTCGAAATATTCATCCTGGATGTCTCCTTTATCGGATGGTATCTGCTGGGCCTGCTTGCCTGCTGCATCGGTGTATATGCGGTTGTTCCATATCAACTTGCGACAAATGCTGAATTATATGATGTTCTGAAGAGGGATGCTGTCGCAAAATCTCTTTGCACCATGGAAGAGCTTGGATATGTCCGAGTTGCTCCTGAAACGATCAATGCATAAGGATTCATCTCTTCAAAATTTTATAAATACGATGGACCTTTAGATTTAAGGAAAGAAAAATGAATATGACAAAATCAGATCAAATCACAAACCGCCATTATGATGTGATTATTATTGGCGGCGGAATTGCCGGAATATTTGCAGGATATGAACTGGCAACAAAAAATAAAAGCCTTAAAGTTGCCATCCTTGAACAAGGTGATGGCATCAGCAAGCGGAGATGCCCGATTATCGAGAACAAGGTGGATTCCTGTATCAGCTGCAGTTCTTGCGGCATTATGCGTGGATTTGGCGGTGCCGGTGCATTTTCAGACGGTAAATTTAATTTCACGACGGAATTTGGCGGTTGGCTGAATGATTATTTATCTAATAAAGAAGTCATGGAACTGATTGAATACGTTGATTCCATCAATATGAGCTTTGGTGCGACGGATCAATGCTATTCCACCTTTACTCCGCAGGCAAATGACGTTCGTAAAAGAGCGCTGGCCTACGATCTGCATTTATTGGATGCAAAATGCAAACACCTGGGTACGGAGTGCAACAGGGGGATTCTTACTGCGCAATCCAGCTGGCTGGAGAAACACCTGGATTTGATGTGCAATACAAGTGTGAAAAACATCAATGTCATGAATATTTCCGGGGAAGGATACGCACTGGAAACAAACCAGGGAGATTTTCAATGCGAATATCTAGTGGTTGCACCTGGACGATCCGGTGCGGAATGGTTTTCAAGCCAATGCAAGAAGCTTAAATTGGAGCTGATTAACAACCAGGTGGATATCGGTGTCCGTGTCGAAGTTCCTGCGGCGGTTTTCCGCGATATCACCGATGCGATGTATGAAGCAAAATTACAATACCGGACCAAGCAGTACAAGGACCTTGTCCGTACGTTCTGTATGAATCCCTATGGATATGTTGTCACAGAGAACACCGATGGAATCATTACGGTGAACGGACACAGCTATACAGATCCTGCGCTTCAGAGCAGCAATACGAATTTTGCTTTACTGGTCAGCAACAAGTTCACTTCTCCGTTTAAAGAACCTTATCAATATGGCAAGAGAATCGCAACCTTGTCGAACCTTTTAGGCGGCGGGGTTATCATTCAACGGTTCGGCGATTTGATCGACGGACGCAGAACGAATCAGCACCGTTTAGAACAAAGCTTCGTAAAACCAACGCTGGATGCTACACCGGGCGATTTGAGTCTTGTCCTGCCCAAAAGACATCTTGACAACATTATCGAGATGATCTATACCTTGGATAAAATCGCTCCCGGAACAGCAAACCACGATACTTTGCTGTATGGTGTGGAAGTGAAATTTTACAGTTCACGATTGAATCTAACCAGTGAACTCGAAACGCCACTTACCAATATGTTTGCCATCGGGGACGGCGCCGGCATCACCAGAGGTCTTTCTCAGGCGGGAGCAAGCGGCGTGATCGCTGCGAGAAGCATTCTCAAACGGATCAAATAGGATTTATAGAAAAGCAATCAGAAAACAGGAAAGGCTGCATTGGAAAAATTATCCAGGCGGTCTTTTACAAAATAATCAACTGGACGAATGTAAAAGGAGGCGACATCATGAGAGCCTATGAACGATTAATCCGGTATACAAAATTCGAAACAGGATCGGATGATACCAGCAGCACCCATCCAAGCACGCCGGAGCAACTGGTTTTTGGCAAATCATTAGTTGAAGAAATGAAAAACATAGGCATGAAGGACGCTTTCATGGATGAGAATGGATATGTCTTCGGGACGCTGGAAGCAAATATCAATTCCTGGACTGGAATGGTTATCGGGTTCATCGCTCATATGGATGTGGTCCGCGATATCCCGTTTACCAATATAAAAACCAGGATCATTGAGAATTATGATGGCTCCAGAATTATAGTGAACGCTGAAAAAAATATTCAGATGAGCCCGGAAGAATATGAATTTCTGAAGGATTATAGAGGGATGGATTTGATTGTTGCCGATGGAAATACGTTGATCGGGGCAGATGACAAAGCCGGTATCGCCGAAATCATGACCATGGCGGAAACCCTGTTTTTTTATCCGGAAATCAAGCATGGCACGATTAAAATCGGATTCACACCTGATGAAGAGATCGGGCAGGGGGCCGACCTGTTCGATGTCAAGAAATTCGGCGCGGATTTTGCATACACTGTCGACGGAGGGGCTTTCGGAGAAGTCGAATATGAAAATTTCAACGCGGCATCTGCGGATATATTCATCAATGGCGCCAGCATTCATACCGGATATGCCAAAGATAAGCTGGTCAATGCCTCCTTGCTTGCGATGGAATTCAACGCCATGCTTCCAAAACAGGAACGGCCGGAGCATACGGAAGACTATGAAGGATTTTACCATTTAGACCGTATCGAAGGCATCGTGGACAATGCAAAAATGCATTATCTGCTGCGAGATCATGATCCAGTAAAACTGGAAGCCAGAAAATCCGCGATCCACGAGATTGCTGCCAGGCTAAATGCTAAATATGGCGAAAATACTTTTCGAGTAGAGATAAAAGACAGCTATCGCAATATGATAGACCAGATCAAACCCCATTGGCATTTGATTGATAACGCCTGCGAGGCTGTCAGGGAATCAGGAGGCAATCCGATCAGCAAACCGGTCCGAGGAGGAACGGATGGATCAAGACTATCCTTCATGGGACTGCCTTGTCCGAATCTTGGAACCGGCAGCCACAACCATCATGGGAAGACCGAATTTGCTTGCATACAAGCAATGGACAAATGCGTTGAGATGCTGGTCAGGATTGTTGAAAAATATACGAACGGGAAAGAGAAATCATACAGCAATAGATAATTTAAACAAACAGCGAATAAATGTTGACAAAGCCAAAAGAAAACAAACGTTTTAAAAAATATATATAAATAGAGAAAAGACCTGAGAATTAAAATTCTCAGGTCTTTTCTGGTGCGCCTTCAGGGACTCGAACCCGGGGCCCACTGATTAAGAGTCAGTTGCTCTACCAACTGAGCTAAAGGCGCGTACCGTTCTTGCGAACATTGATATTATAATCAGATAAGCCAGACCTGTCAACGAAATAAAAATTGCGCATATTTAGAATAGGTCGTTTTTCGTAACCTGCGGATTAGAATTATCAAATATTTTGGATTAGAATGTAAACACAGAAGGAGATGTTGGTTGACATTAATTCATGAACCTGA
>CAZJXH010000114.1:0-11219 GCA_964549475.1 uncultured Oscillospiraceae bacterium | reverse complement strand
CCCGATCCTGAAGCTCTGTAAATAAACTGGCCAACTTCTCCATATCCTCGCACTCCACGAACAACCTTGTAGAAATCTGCTTTTTCTCATCTCCCCCGCTCGATTCTCCCTCGTCATCCTTTTCCCATTTCTCCAAGCCCCATTCTTTCAACATATCGTCCTCCCACTCGTCGCTGGCCAGTAGTTCCATATCCCATTCTCCATAACCCAGATTGTCCTTTATGATGAACTCTCTTTTCTGGTCCTCCGATAGATCAGATGCAATAACGGTACAGGCTGTTGGAAACTGTATCCATTTATCCCATAATTCATTAATTAGCCGCTTTTCAGCATCTGTCTTTTTGGCGTAACCCTTAAGGCCCGACAGCCTCTTTATGATATCCTCGATACTCAGGCCGGCAATAAAGCCAAGTGCCCGGAGCCGCATATTTCCCCCGAGCACTTCGTATGATTCACTTATTACTATTGGACGTAGCTTTAGCATCTTAGGGAACACGAGAATTGAGTTTACAAGCTCTTCGAATCGTTCATCCCGTATTACGCGTGGGTTTGAGCTGTTTATCTGCAAGTGCGATAACCTTGTTTCCTGGTCTTTCATCTCTACCATTTTTAGCAAAGATAATAAAATGATTATATTGTAATCACTTTATAGGCAAAAAAAATCAACGGCCCTTTATCGCCTCATGCAATAGGTTCAGGGTGCTGTTTTTCAAAAGATTCTCAGGGGTGACACGGAACACCCTCCACCCCTGCAGTGTGGCGGCATTGTACTTTTCCATATCATTCAGAAAACCCTCGGCGGAGTTGTGCCGTCCTCCAATTGTTGTTATCTTCTCACCGGTGCGCTTGCTTTTGTATGTACGCTTTTTGAATGCCCCTCCCTCAACCTCGAGGGCGATCTTGTGCGTAGTGATGGCATAGTCAAAGCGCCACATACGTACTTCATCAAAACGGTACTCCTTCACCACCTCAATCTTCATGTCCGACTTACAGACGGCCGTGAACATGTCGAACTTGGACGGTTTTACCGCTGTAGGTTGCTTTATCCTTGTTTTCCTGGTCTCCATATCATTCATGCGCTAAAAGGATTAAACAAGGTCTTTTTTTGCCGTTTTCGTTCTCGGCTTCCTTATGGGTTTTGCCTTTGCCTGTGTGTCGAGGTCCCGGTAGAACACCATCGTGTCCCTCATGGCATTAAACATGATTGAATAAACGAAGTCACGCACGGCTGACGGCAACTGTGACCGCTTGTAAACGATAAGCAGATACTCTGACGAAAGGGAGTCGACGTTTAAAAGTGACCGTTCGGTCAGGTACTCATATGGTCCTCGCCTCAGCTTCATCCCGGAGCCTGCCTTGTGGAGGGCATCTGTCCGGCTGTTCTCAATGGACCTGATCTTGTTTTTAACCATCTCCTTGCACTTGCTATCGTTCAGGATCTCATCAACTGTCGTGAACCGTTTTTTTGGTTCTTCCTTAGGCGTTTCTTGTTTCTTCATTGTCGTTTACTTTGTTTGTGTTTACTGATTTATGTATGTGATACTCAACACCGCAATTGGCGCACTTGCCAACTACGTCAATGTCTGTACTTTCCGAGAGCAGGGCCTCTTTACGTCTCAACTCGCTTTTCAGGTGCTCCGATAGTCCCAGGAGCCCTATTACCATTAACCCGAGAATGCATACGGCTATTCCGAGTAGTAAAATGATTGTTTTCGGTTCAAGTGTTCCCATTATTTCCTGTTTGTTAATATGTCCTTTATGATGTTGATGTATTTCTTGGCCTCTTTCTCGGTTCTGAAATAGTTGCCGGAATCGTAGTACTTATCGTCGTTAGGGTGACGGTAATCATAGCCTCGAAAAATTATAAAGTCCCCTGAGTTATTTAGAATCAGGTAATAATATTCTTCCCCATGGCCGGCCCTCCATCGGGGCTGTTTTTCGTTAAATTCTTCTGTGATATTCATTGCTCAAACATATTATAGTCGCGTGTAACGAAATTATCACCAAGTTCATTTGGAGAGTAACGCGTTAGTTTTTGAAGCGATTCCTTTAGATAGATTTTTGGCATAACGTGAAGTTCACTTAGATGCTCAACAAATGTCTGTGCTTCAACAATATCATACTTTCCGCCCGATAGCAGCCCCACTTTGTACAGATCGCAGAAACCCAGTGTATTCCTAATCATGTAATAGCTGCTGACAAAGTCGATTATTGGCTCTATACTGGCAAATGTTTTAAATCCTGCATAGTGAAGTTTTCTCATCGACTCGATACGTTCTTTATTCGTTGATGCCCCTTTTTCAAGTTCATCGTGCCCAGTTAGAGTGAAGCCGAAAGCAAACCTTTTGCGCCATTCCCTTGCTGCATTATCGCTGTTCGAATGATCAATCCAGTGAAGAAAGTCATCCACCCAATCTGCGCACTTTGTCAAAATCTTGATGGGTACGCCGTAATTATGAACTGCTATACCAGCAGCGTAGGTGCATATACTGGCCGTCTCCGGGAGCATCGGATCTGTGGTGAATGAAAAGAACAACCCATGTTTTTGAAGTTCCGGAAGATTCGCTTTTAATTCATTTTCGAACACTTCGAGTGCGTGTCTCTCATCCCGGAAACACTTCTTCAGTGTAGGCACGTTTCCACCTAAAATAGCGGATCCCCTGCCTTTTTTGAGGTAACAGTAATCACAGCCGTTTGAACATCCGACGTAGAAATTACAGGCCCATTCAGCGTATTCTTTCGCCTTGCCTGCCGGTTGGTAAATTGCTTTTCCTTTAAATGTTTTCATACTCTGTTTTCGAATAAATGGAAAATTAGGGAACCTCCTTGAAGTTGGAATGTTCCAATAAACTTCTGGTCTGTTAAGTCAAATGGTTGTCCTGTCGCTAAGATTTCAAAATCTCTCGTCTCCTGTACTTCTAAAGGATCGGCTAAAACCCAAAAACAAGGGGTTTCATTCTGTACCTGTACAGATAATATTTCTGCGCCTTTTGGCAGTGATAACTGAAAGAAGTCGCATACACCAAAAGGGTATTTGTAAATTATTCTTTTCATCTGTTTTTTATTTGATTAAATATCTGCTTTAAACGAATCGCAATTTTCAACTAATCCGCATCTTCCTGACTTTGCCCTTAGTACACATTGATTGTTAGCACAAAATGGTATTCTAACAGCTGGTTTATTTAAGTTACGCTGTCTGCGTTTCTCTAAAATTTTACGTTGTATCTTTTCTAATCCGAACATAATTTTTTTTCGTTAGTGATGTTAATGGTTTTAATGCTTTGCTACTCATAAGAATCATCATCTTTATATCTTACGTTCCCTTCGTCGTCTTCATATTTGTGTTCATCACAAAGCTCGGTAGAGCTGTGTCCACACCTATCGCAATATTCATAGCTATTCGTTATTTCGGCAACCTTAAATGGATTCCTTGAATTTATATAGCCATTTAATAATTTGGGCCGGTTTAATTGTTTGATGTTTTTTGGTGTGCCATCAAATTTTATACTATCAGCTATCCAATATCTTGCTCCTAAATAACCGTCAGCATATTGTGGTGCTTGTATTGTATTACAATCACCACCTGAACCAAATCTATAAGCCCTTAAATCATTTTTATCACCATTGTTTGCAAAGAAATCCCAGTATTCAGGCCTCCAATATGGTTTTTCAGCTGTTTCTACAAAAAATATTGTAACTGCTCTGTAGGGTAATCCATCTTGATATTCAATATAAATCACCTTTTGTTTTGTGTCATCAATTAATATTTCCATCACTAATTTTTCTTTGTGATATTTTAATTATTTATCCAAATATTCATCAGGGTTACAATACGGGCATGGGTCGTTTCCGCCTTGTGTAAAAAACTGACCATCTGCACTGTCTAAATCCCATAAGTACCCGTCTATGCAGCGAGCATCTGGATAGGTTGCCCCGAAATGTGCAAATTCCGGACATTGCATATTGTGTTCCCAAAACGATAACTTACCCTTAGCCGGAATTGGCTCCGGAAACTTGATAGGGTTGGCAAGTACCCAATTATAAATAAGATTGTCTGGTTTTAATGCTCTCCCAAAATGGTGAATATCTTCTAATACATCAGCCAAATACGGTATTTCAGATTTTTCTGCCCAAATGCTTGGGTGATTGATAACGCAGTCAACGATTTCAACAGAGCCAATGATCTTACCAGTTGGAAGTGTTTCAAGCCATGATTCATTTTCGCTAAATGTTTTATAAAATACAGGTATTTTTTCATACAGGTATTTTATAAATTTTTGCCATGTCCACGATTTTGCTGCTGCATGAATAAGTACTCTCTTTCCAATATACTTTTCGGGACATTTCCAAGTCCTGTTCTCAATATCCTTGATGCCCTCTACAATTAGCGATGCCCAAGGCTGTTTTACTGTTAGTGTTTTCATTCTTCGCTAATTATTTTAGTTGGCTTTCCTGATTCAATAGCTGGCAGCATAAGCTGTCTGATAGATATAAAAATAGGTTTAGGCTCTTCGCATACCTCATCATCAAAGTCTTCGCGCTCATAAGCTTCGATTTCTTCGTCCCATTCAGTTTCGGGAATTTCCTCTACTGACTTAATTTCGTCAGTATCTAACCCTGAAAATTCGATTGCTTCCTCCCGTGTATCAGCTGCAATCCATTCCGTTTCGTTAATTACGAATAGTTTCATTTCTGTTCCTCCATTGTTTTACTTTTCAGCCTACGAAAATGCCCCTTGTAGGCACTATTGCTCTTTAACAGGCGGTTGATTTCCGCCTGTTGCTTTTGATACTCCTTTTTATAGTAATCCAGTGAGCTTTGCATTTGGACATAGTTCTTCGCCATCGCTTCGGTAGCATCTGCAATGCGCAGAATTGCTCCAAATTGGAGTTCTTCGTTTGACAGGGTTGCGTTATCAGTCTGTACTTTAACCCAGTCCTTTTTGCTTTCGTCTCTGTAACTTTTATGTGCCATAACATTATTTTAAATATCGTTTTCTGAGTATGCAAGTGAGAAATCTTTCTCTATGACACGGTTGCAAGGGATGATCTGGGCGGAATTGACCGTTGCCTTAAAGCTGACTGGTTTATCGTTATCTTCCTTTTCCCTGCTTTCACGTATGGTGTTGAAGATCCAGTCATTTATCAGGACCATGGCACTATCCACGTCCTTAGCCTGAATGACAAACGAGTACTGGCTTTCATATTCATCTGTCAAGACGTTGGTTATTATCTGGTAGAAGTTCTTTACCGGTGAGCTTGGCTCCTCGACCGACTCAGTTCCCGGATTCTCGTCCTTGATTAGCTTCTTGAGGCTGTCGTTGATCATTATGCACTGCTTGTATTCTTTCGCCTGCTTGATGTAGAAACTACCCACGTAGTTAAGTTCAACATAGTCCTTGACAATATCGAGGGCCATTTCAATCCCTGCAGCATACAGCAGGAACTTCACGCTTTTGCCGTTGATTTCGATGTTCACGCTCCATGGGTACATATGTGTGTTTCTCACAAGCCCTGCCTCGCGTTTCTGGTTACTTACCTCCACCTCGGTGATGTCTCCGGCCTGGAGGTGGAACATGATCCTTGAGAGCAGATCGCCCTCGATCAGGTTCCCCATGTTGGCGATTACCTCGTTTCTATCAATAGAAACCACATCCCCTGTATCTTCATCTATAAAATCCTCTTTCCAACATCTGAGGAGGTTCTTCGCCAGAAACTGACCGAGCATTTCCTGCGGTTCGCTTGTTGTAAAACGTACCTCGTTGATACGTGTCTCGATGTGCTTTTTAAAAGTTTGCTTTTTCATTGTTTTAATTATTTATTGGTTTAACTGTTTTACCTCTTTTTGCTATATGGTACCTTGACTTTATTACATTGATATTGTCCTTTACCAGATTGACTATACTTTCGTGATACTGCGTATTTTGATTTCTTGGACCCCGGCACTGCACGATATCCATTTTTGACAGGGATACCTCAACAGTCTCAAGCCGCTCCTCATCTTTTCTGGCTGAGAGGATCAGCGAATCTTTTCTTTTGTAATATGCGTTTGTGAATAAGCAGTGGTGCATTTCATTCCCCTCCTCAAGGAATTCGTTTACACTTTTAAGCACTCTCACATGAATAGTCCCATCGGAGAACTGGATATCTAAGAACTGCCTCTTCTCTTTTTTATATTGCCTTTCTGCTTTTGCAGCGTCCCCCTTATACCGCTCAAGCTTTTCACGGTCTCTATCCTGCCTTTCACGTTCCTGCTGACGTCGTTTTCTTTCCACGAGAATATTATGCTCATTGCATAAGTTAGCCGGACATATGTATTTTGAATTGCGTATATCCATTTTGAAATACTCGAGAAGATCCAGATGATCAAGCCACATACCGGCATCTTTGATTAGATAGTTGTTTCGGATGCAAATCTTTACTGAAGGCCAGTACTTGTCGATTTTATACATGCTGCTTGTGTAGCTCTTGAGCACTGAATATTGGCCTGCCTTAAGAAGCGTTTCAGCCCTGGGATACTTAAGGATGTAGGTGAACAGATCCCGGGGAGCGATGTCGTGGAACTTGCCGGTAAACCCATTTCGTTTTATTATGTCTATGCACTTTACTACGGGATAGATCTGGTAAGGGTTGATGTGATAGCGCAAATGATCAGGATTTGAGCGTACTTCGAAATTGCTGCCATACGCCCACTGGTCGCAGATTGAGGAAAGTCCATTTACGTTTAATGCGTTAATTATTACCTCCCCTTTAGGATCAATCCATTGCTGATACACTTCATTGCAATGATATCTCGCCTCTTCTCCCATCCTGCAATTTTGCCACAACATGTAAAACCTTACTACCTGGAAATCTCCCGATGTAGTGATGGTTGAGTAGTAAGCCGCATAATGTAATTTGCGTTTTTTATCCGGTCTAAGTTTGAGCTCCGTACCACATGATGGACAAGAACATCCCCCTATGATTACACGCAAAGTTGAACCGTCCTCGGCCCATTTGTGGCCACACTCAAAACAGGTTATCTCTTTTTTTGCCCTGTAAGCATAGCGGTCAAAGCAGTGTTTGAACGCCCAGGACTGCTGTTTTTCAGTAATGGCAGGTAACTTGCTACTAAATAGCACAACTTGCCTTTGAGCTTCTGTTTTCGGTATCATGGCTAAAACAGGCTTGCTTGTTGAACTTCAATTTCAGGCTTCGCAACTGGCTTGGTAGGCTTGGTGGTGATCCGCTTCCTTTCTTCAGCGATAAGATCGTCAATAGCCTTCTGCTTTGCTGCCTGCCTGTCTTCTTCCGTCAATTCGATGGTGTGGTTCACAACAACATTGCAGTTGATGGGCTTGCCAATTTCGATCTTGTCTTCATCGTAATAATGGACGGCCATGGAATATATTTCTTCATCTGAAAAGCCGTTACAGTCTGAAGCCTTGACAGCGTTTAGAATGTAAGTGATGCAGTCGTCAATGTTCTTGTTAGTTTTCGTGTAGGATACGAAAAAAAGTACGTCTTTAGCGGCTCTTTCGTTGAGGTACTTTAAAATTGCTTGTTTGAATGTGTCTGTTGCTTTCATTGTTGGTTTATTGATTATTGGTTTATTTTATTTATCTGTACATTCCTAACTCTCTGAATATCCTTTTTTCTGAAAGAGCTACATATTTTGGGTTAAGCTCAAAGCCTATATAGTTTCTGTCAAGTTTACGTGCGACAATGGCAGTAGTTCCGGATCCCATGAAAGGGTCTAATACTACCCCCCCCCCTTGGACAACCCGCCTTAATACAGTCAACAATAAGTTCTGACGGGAATGTTGCAAAATGTGCATCTCTGAATGGCTTAGTAGCTACATTCCAGACGCTTTTTTTATTGGCTAATAGATCAAGATTTGGGGTATACTCCCTTTGCGTATTTACCCGAAACATTGGATCACCTACAGCTGCTTTCATTTTTCCATTTATTTTGCCAGGCACTCGGTCACTACCTTTTTGAGCTAAAATGTTTTGTGCTAAACGAATATCGGATGACTTTTGTAGAGGTGTTTTAATTGCCTTAGAATCATAGTAATATTTAGCCGATTTGCTTAATAGAAAAATATATTCATGCGATTTCGTGCATCTATCGTTAACGCTTTCCGGCATTGGGTTTGGCTTACTCCAGATTATATCTTGCCTTAAATACCAACCATCAGCCCTGAGTGCAAAAGCTAACATCCATGGAATGCCGATAAGGTCCTTTGATTTTAACCCATCAATTTTTGTTGGGGTTAGATTTTGAGACTGTCTATTACTGTCTTGCTTGCAAATTCTGGCATACTTGTCACCATGAGCTTTGCCAGAACCGTTATAGCTGTCGCCAATATTTACCCACAAAGTTCCATTTGCCTTAAGCACCCTTTTTACCTCGCGAAAAACGTCAACCAGTTTGTTGATATATTCTTCCGGTGACTGTTCAAGACCTATTTGACCATCACATCCGTAATTCCTTAAATTAAAATAAGGTGGTGAGGTTACGCAACAATTAATGGATTTGTCCGGGAGTGTTTTTAATCCCTGTTCACTATCGGAGGTATATATTTTGTTTAATTCCATGTCCCTACTATTAATCTTGAAATAATGGTAACGTGCTCGCTGGTTTGCGCATGTATTTTTCCTTTTGCCTCTCCAGGCTGATCCGTACTTCCCTTATCGCCCTTTCACGACCGGCAAGGCTGTCGATATAGTCGTCAAGCTCGTCTACGGTCTTGGCTACATAATACCCCTCGCTCGTTGCGATCAGGAGAGGAACAAGGTTGTTTGTCCGGATATGGTTGATGATCTTACGGACGCGCGGCTCGTTGATCTGCCGGCCGTGTGCCCTCATGCCCTTGACTATCGAGGTGTTGGTTATCGCGTTTTCCCGGCCAATCTTGGTCTCCAACCCTCTTATAACTATAGGCAAAAGGGTGTTCAATTCGTAATCATTTAGCTGCTGTGTCTGTTCCCTGAATCCGTTTAGCATAATTATTTCCTCCTATCTTTTCCGTTCAGTTCAAAGTAATTGCACATCTCATACATCCGGCTCATCACTGTGTCTCCATATTGTTCCCTGAACACCTGGTGCATGAACGGGATATTTGAGGTGATAAGTGTTATAAGGTCATTCCTGTCTCCCCTGCTATCCAGGATACTCCGCATGACCTGCAGGCGGTTACCCATACAGATGCTTTCCTTTTGCTCCGCCCCAAGATCGTGGAAGCATACTATTGGCATATGCTTGAACCGGTCAACAGGGACCTCTGAAGAGTACTCCTCACAAATGCGATCTGTCCTGTAGCTTGAGAAGTGCAGGCTTTGATATAAGCCTCCGCTTCTGAATTTCACACCGTCAATTCGTGTGTATTCGGAAAGGATCTCAAGTGCCCAGGTCTTGCCTGTCCCTGTTGGCCCGGAGATATAGATTCCTGCAGTCAGATTGCCCTTTATCTTTTTTGCGGTACCCATTTCGGCTTTTGGGTCGTGACACATAAAGCTGTCGTCCCCATGTACCCAATGGATAAGGTTTTTATACAGAAATTCATTGTCCTGGTCTATCACAAACTTGGCGTTCAGTTTCCGACCCAGTGCCTCGATGACCTTAAGGGCAAGATCCATATCATACGGGATGTACTTTATCCTCGTTACCACTCTCGGAGTGGCATAGGTTTTAAGCCCGTCCAAAATTGTATCTATCTTTCTTGGTTCCATAAATCATTTATTCCTTTACTGTCGTTACCCGATTTATTGTCATAGTTTCCCTCAAACACCTTTACCCAGTTTTTTCCATTTTCCATTATCCAGTCAAATGTGGCTTTCCACTTTCTCTCATTGTCACCTTTTAGAAAATTAGAACCTTCCATTTTTGTGAACACGGACTCTGCTGTTTCAAGGCTTTTCATTTCTTCGATCCTCGTCCTGATTTTTGCCCGGCGGTCGTCCGTCATGATATTCACCTTTGAAAAGCTTGGGCAAAGCCTGTTGAATGATTCAAGAACTAAAGAATAAATATCCTTTTCAACGGGGTTTTTCCCTGTATCCCCTTTCTTTACATTCTTTACATTCTTCTTCTTCTTGTTTATCGTGTGGCTTTCCTGTGGTTTTCCTGTGGTTTCATTGTCGCTTACGTTGTCCGTTTCGTAGTTTTCAGGATTTTGGTAATAATCATAATTACAAATAGTTATAAACATCCCGCGTGTGGTTTTCGCTGTGGCGATCATACGCTCTTTCGTAAGCAGCTTCATCGCAGTTTCGCAATGATGCTTTTTATAGCTCATTTTTCGGTACCCAACAGTCCATGACAAATCTTCGAGAATATCAGAATATGAGGTAAGTAGCTGCCCCCTATGGATTGCCTTTCCGCTAATCCTTGCATCTGCATGATTGGCTTTGCGGAGAAGGTACAACCAGATCTCGCGCACGTGCGGAGGGTATTTGCTTGCCTCCGATTCGTCGATTGCCCGAGGTTGTAATATATAGCCACCTTTTATCATTATCCCTTGGTTTTATACTTAGTAAGGCAAGTCGTCTGTACCATCTGCCGCAGGCATTCCGTCTACTGCTTGAGGCCCGGGGGATTTATCCTTAAATGAAAACTCAAGGGCTTTGCCCAGATATTTCTTTTCCACCTTACGTTCTTTCTCCTCCTTCGACTGGCGCACGTAGATGGTGTGGGTGTTGCCGTATTTGTCCGGTTGTTTCATCCTCGAGGCGGTAAAGGCGAGGTATCTTTTCTTAGTTTCCTGATCCTGCTTCACTGCTGCAGGCGGGATGTCGTCAAGGCATATGCTGCCATTCAAATAATCGAAACTCATAATTGTTTATTGTTTAATAGGTTTATAATATTGTCTATCATGGATGTCTCCACCTCTTCCCTGGCACCGGTGATGGCGTTGCACATTGAGCGTTTCTCGTCGATAAGCTGGTATATTGACTCGTCTATGGTGTTTCTGCCGAGGAAGTACGTACACTGTACAGAGTCTGTTTGTCCGATCCTGTGCGCCCTGTCCTCGCACTGCTCGCAATCTGCAGGGTGCCAAGGCAGTTCTATGAACGCAACCCGGGAAGATGCCGTCAGGGTAAGGCCCACTCCTGCCGCTTTTATCGAGCAGATGATTACCTTTTTGGAATCATCGTTTTGGAACGATTCCACGGCTTGCTGTCTCTCTGCGGTGTTATCCCCGCCTAAAACGGTCAAAGCCTAGGGGAACGCAGAGT
>CAZJXH010000113.1:0-11310 GCA_964549475.1 uncultured Oscillospiraceae bacterium | reverse complement strand
TATTTCATTAACATTTTTTGTTTCGGTATTATCAAATTTGTAGATTCCCTGTTTTATCTCTAGAATAGAAGATTCGAATTGTTTGCAATGTGATACGGCACAGTTCAAAGCCTGCGTGTTATCATTCAAAGCCTCATCCATTCCAAAATCATTAGCGTTCACTCTCGTAGCATTTTTTAAATTTGGTAGGTCAACTGTAAATTCCATTTTTCCACCTTCCTTCGATCATATTTTTTATATAGTATTTATTTTGTCTTATGGTGTGATTGTTCTACTTCAAATTTAAATGGAATCTCTCATTTTGTCATATATGGGTAATCAAAAGGAGCTGATTGTGATAGGAATGGTTTATTACCAGTATCAATTTTGAATATTTCGTTCGGCCTTATAACAAATTCGCATTTTATTCCGGATCTGCCCAGTTTTACTTTTCTTGGTACAATATCAATGCCTATTATTTTCGTTACGCTACCTGATAAATCTGTAACAATGCGAACACTATCTGAAACACTGAATTTTTCAATACCATTGATGTATCCTTTGAACCTGGCACCTTCGTTTTTCAATATGTAAATATTCCCCTGCCATTCCTGTGAATACTTTATGGTATGGTTTTCATCATTGATACCGGACCAGAATATTTCTTGCTCGTCGATATGGATTCCATATAGTCTCGAGATATATTCCAATGCTGTTAGAATTGTAGGTCCATAGCAGTCTTGGTTTGGTGATGATATCTCTGCTGTGAAGGGATCGAATTGTTGTGTGAAAACGCATTTTTTACCAACCACACTGATGAATATTTGCCCCAATAATGTGATTTCGGCATAATGCCCGTAATTTTCTAATGCACGAATCACTCTTTGGTAGGTAAGGCCTTCCGGTTGTCCGCTCCAGTCATTTTGGATGTTGTTATAAAACAAAGGATCATTCACTGCAATTGATGGTAGTGGCATCTTTGTCCAGAACTCTTGTGGATTCAGCATGTGATATTTAATAAATTCATCTGCCATTTCCTGGGTAAACGCACCATGGTACATCACTCTCAAATTATTATGAATCAAAACATCCATAAAGTCATTATTGCAATCACGGTCATAACAAGCATGTTTTTCGGGAATCCAAAGATAGGATATTATTTTGTCACGGACCTTTCCTGCCATTTCTGTCCAATATTCTTCTTTCCCGTTACCAAGTTCTTTTGATATTTTGGATAGAATATTACGTCCATCATAAGAATATCCCATGATGTCCATTGAAGCGTAAGGAACTTTCCCGAGGCCTGATGGTGGAATCTCACTCCCCCAACTGTTGGGAGCGCCTTTCAGCCGGGTGCTTTCATCTTCTCCAGTATCCCAAACGCACCAGGTTTCCAGGCATCCATCTCCATTTGAATCGCGGTATTTCCAGAGATATTTGTCATGCACCTCAAGAGCCTTATACAATTTTTTTAAATATTCTTTATCTTTATTATTCATAAGAAAATACATTTTAAATGCCGGCGCGGGAAAACAATACCCTTGAAGCCAGTCGTAATCCGCATGTAACTTACCTTCCAGATCAATGGAAATCATTGAAGGGAGTCTTCCATCTTCACGTTGATAATTCATAAAAATCAACTGGTTATTCAAACCAACTTCCAAGTTGCGTTTTGCATACATCTCTCCACCCATCGGTTGCGTCTCAATCCATAGATTTCTATATAAGATGCTGCCTTCTATAAGTGTGTTCATTCCATCAAATAGTTTGATATTCTGCTTAATTTTATCTTCTGCTATATCAAATAGGTTTTTCATGAATATATCCGATGTAGTCAATGTGACGCGCGATTGCGGTTCTGATAAGCCAGTTGTTGTCTCGTTTTTCATGTGTTCTCTCCTAGCTTTTTAATTTTGTGTTTGCGAATATCCTATTTGTTTATTTATATATTATTATGTAAATAAGGTTTTTATAAATTAATCTTCCCATTCAATTTTAGCTATATTAACACCATTATATGGATAAAAAGCGCTAAAAATATAGTATTCCACGTCTTCGTCTTTTACCATTTCTGATGCATGTGCTTTCAACATCGTTATCGGTGATATTCCGTCAAATCCATCCAGACTTTTACTTGCAAACACGAACGTCCGATTGTCGTAACAACCGTTCAGACCATCATAAATACACCAGACGAGATAATACACGCCATCTTTTTTAAATAGAAACGGGCTTTCTTGAGAGGCATTTTTGTAAGGATTTTTTTGAAATAGTTTCGGTTCGCTCCAATTGAACAAATCTTTGGATGTCCGTACATAAAGATGATCCTCTACATAAATCATATAATACATAGAATTTTCAAAATAAACGAAAGGGTCCCGCATCATGGGATTTCCTTGAAAAATAGACCCTTCAACCTTCCATTCGGACAAATCACTTGATGTTGCTAGTCTCATATGGTGTGGACTATAAATAAGGTGGTATTTCTCATCTTTTAATAATAAACAAGGTGCCCAGCATTCTTTTTCTTCACCAGGCCGGTCTTGTGGATGTAAAATCTTGGGTTGGTCGATAAAGGCTTCCTTATGTAAATTATCCTTTAAAAATTCATTTTCGCTGATACAATGAAACAATTGCCATTCTGCATCATGTATCGTGTCCATATCAAATTCGAAATCATCTTTGAACCCATCAGGAGTAGGATGTGTAATTCCAATCATGTGCCATTTTTTGTCCAATCCTTTAATAACTGTGAAATCATTTGAAATCCAGTCTTTGTAAAACGTGTTGTGCTTGAAGCATAATGAATCAATACCTTTGTAGGTATCTGACGGTGGGCTGTAGACATTGGTGTAATCACTTACAATGTAAGGTTTTTTGTATTTGACAAGATTAATCATCATTTGGTCTCCTCAAGGTTTTCAATCTATTTCATATATTTTATGTTTTTCATCCATCTGTATTTCGTTGTTACACGGTATTTAATGGAATGATTTTGTTTCAAGTGTTTTTTGTCATCCATTTAAGAAGCTCTTCGCTATCATCTATGTCCCGTGGTGTATGTACATATACTGTTTTTTGCGGGTCAAGTTCCCTATGCGCTGTTTTTATCAAATCAGTATTCCCGTATATCGTCACTGCTTTCCCGTCCTTCTGGATGCGCTTGTATAAATCAAGATAATCTAAATGGTTCTCCGTTGGATTGGGAACATAAGAGATTAGGTGGATTTTTTTTATTCCCATGATGTCGTCATAATGCTTTAGCGCACCCGGTCCATCCCAGTGAAGCACAACATTGTCAATAAGGCTCGCCTCATACTCCATGGTTGGCAAAGCCCACCTTTTAAACATTTCACTGCTGATCATGCAGATAAAATCACAGGCAATCACCGCGGTACTGCCTTTTGTGGAAAATCCATCAAAATAATATCCGACTTCATCCATATTACCGGCTTTAGTGCATGCACTCCAGCTTTTCGAGAATATCTCTCTGGCGTCTTCCATCGCTTTATCGATTTGTTCCGGACAATCATACAAGTCATAACAAAGATTTTCCGGTCCCCTGACTGCCGCTAACAAATCCATGTTCGTGTGGAAATCGAGCGACCTTGGAAGAACGCGACCATTGAATTTCTGGGCGCACTTCGAATAGAATTCAATCATCCTCTTCCAAAAATAGTTATCTTCATTGATAACAAGTGGTAATGATTTTCCCCAATCCTCAACAAACGGAACAGACCAGTTTGTTTCTTGAGAACTTTTTTCATTCCATTCAAGTTGTGCTCCACAGTATGCAGCGATTTCATCCGCTCCAAACGAAGGCCAGTAGGTTGGTATGCTATCTCCTCCAAAATACGTTCCTCCGGCATCGGTCAATACATCATTGATCATGCTGTCTAAGTCACCGAATGAGCGCATATAGTAGCTATGCCAGGATGAAGGGGTAAATCCTGGTTTACAACAGGAAGCCATAACGATTGGTCGGTCTACTATTTCTCCCTGCCAAAAGGCGTCCCACCTTTTAGCAGATTCTTCAATGTCAGGCTTAAAATATTTTAAATTTTTAAGATCCATAAAATGCTCCTCCTTACTTCTATTCATCAATTGTTACTTAATGACCGCATCGCTCATGTTTCCGTTTAATAACAGAATCGGAACAAGCATCACCGTATTTCTTCCCTCAAGCGTCAGCTCCAGAACACATCGGTTTGCTGGTTTTATAACTTTATCCGCCAGTAGTTTGAATTCTATCGTTTTTTTATACTCTTTGAGCACTGTCTGCGAAATATATATTTTACCGTCTGTGGAAGGAGATATGTCCCATTCATCCGGCAAATACCAATGCAGATTGATAATTTCCTGAATTTTATATTTGTTTTCCAATGTAATCTGAATTGTCTTCTCCGTATTGTCCTTGATAGAGGAGTCTTCTGAATAATCAACCGTTACATTATAGAAATCGAATCTGAAAACCGGTCCATTAGCGAAATCAAATCTAGACATGAAATTTTTAGTACTATAAAGTTTATCAGTCTGTAAACCACTAAAATTCGTTTCTTTTTGTTCGGATATTTCGATGGGAAGATTATTTCGCAATATTATCTGCTGCATGATTTTGTAGGTTCTATCAGTCAGATTTGCAATATTTCCGGGAAGCTGGCTTCCGTATCCCCCAAGTTCTCCTAAATTCAAACAGGCGGTTATTATTTTTGTGCCAATAGGGGTTTTCCATTTTTCGGGAATAGCTTCTATCCCATGAATAATGCCATATATGGAACCTAGTGTTGCTGCGGTGCAATCGGTATCTTCACCACAATTCACTGCAGTACATATTGTATTTTCAAAGTCCCCTTCTCCATATAAAAGTCCGATGATTATAATTCCCATATTAGAAGGTACATCCCAACCAATTTTTCCATCTGCAAATCCTTTTTCGTGGTCTTCGGCCGAAACGTAGTCAATGATTCCGTTATCTGTTTCTTCATAAAATCCCCAGCCGCGATGTTTCTTTAGGATTTTATCTCTGGATTCCTGCCATTTCAATCCCTGACGATAGAATTCAATCGCATCTCTGATTGCGCAAGCAACTGCACTTTTTCCCGGAATATAAGATAATCCGATTTCAATCAGTCTGTAAATATCCGAACAGACAAACGCTGCACTCTCCAACGCTGCAAGGAAGACTTCTGCATAGACACCCTCTCCGTTTCCATGGTCTATAATTGCATCTTCATAAGCATATTGAACCGCTATTTTGGGAAATCCAGGTGCAATGCAAGCCCATATTTCAGCCCTGATAAAAGACCCGTTGCTATTTTTATACTCATTGTTTTCTGTTCCGCAATTGGGAGGCATCAAACCGGATTTCATGTTTATCTTTGCGGTACCGTATTCCGCCCAGTGCGGTGTGACGTATATCTGCCAATACTCGCTCAATATTCTGGAATCGATTTCTATTCCCTGCTCTTCCAGTGCGATAAGCCACAGAAGCTGGATATCCAGATCATCGTTCGGAAGCGGGTCGCCATTTAACGGCTGAGTGTAGAAGCTAACGTTATTAAATTGCCGTTTGCCTTCAAATGGAGCACCGAGTGTTCCTCCGATGTTTTTGCCCATCCAGCAGCCCAATACTTTTGACTTATACTCTACAGAATTCAAAATGATCATATATACCTTTCATCCTTAATACTTAACTTTTTACGGCTTATTTTTATAATATTTTTAATAACCCCTATTCTACTTTATCAATATCCAATTATTGGCCGGTGATTACACTATCTCATATTCAATGTTCGTTAAATTAAAATATGACTGCTGTTGTCTCTATTGTTTATTGACACCCGAACTCATGAAATACTGGTCGAATAATTATGACATAAGCTATTCCACTATCTCAATACCATACAAGATTGCACTGAATTCTTCATTTAAAACAATTTTGAAATTCTCCGCTATAGCCAACCCGTTTGCTGTTGTAGTTTCTGATTGTGGAAACTCAGATATTGCGTAATTCTTGGCTGCATCTATTTCTTTTAAGCTTACATAATGTTCAGCCTCAACGCTTTTAAGTCTCCAGGCGCCTACAAGCATTTTTTTGGAATCTATACCGCACATCTGAATAACCATCCATCCTTCAGGATACTGCAGTGAAACATATGGCGTATGATGATAAATCCTTGTATCCCCGATAATTTCCCTCCACCTTTTATAAAAAACAATGGCATCGGTCACTATCTGTCTTTTCGATTCACTTAGTTGCTCTATCATTCCGCTGATGTGCATTCTTCCCATCATGGAGTTTATCATAGAGAATACAAGTTCTCTTTCCTCTAATTCCTCCTTCACAACTGACCAGATGCCCACCTGTGAAGGGTGGATATAACTGCTGACTCCATAAAATATAGCACCAAGACGAAACCAGTCGCTCTGATCAGTTACTGAAGCAAGATCGGACCGTGATAAAAGACCATAATCCAGTCTGTTTCCTCCGCTGGAACAATTTTCAAAAATTACCTCCGGATGTTTTTTCCTTAATCCATCAAGCCAAAGATAATAACCTCTGACATGATCCAAAAGTCCCTGCCCCAGGCTGTCGCCACTGTTTAAACAGCCCAGTCCGCAGTCAACATTATAGTCTATTTTAAAATATCCGAATCCGTCCTGAATTAATTTCTCATATATACCTGTCGCATAATCCCTAGTTTTTTGATCACCGAAATACAGGAATCTTCTGGATCCGCTTTCGACAAATCCCGTCTCATTAAACATAAACAAATCCGTCTTATCGGTAAATGCTTTTGAATCGATTCCTACTATCTCGATTTCCGTCCATATTCCTGGAATCATTCCTGCCTTTCGGATTCTATCCGCAGTTTGCCTGAAGCCGTTTGGGAATCTGGAGGGATGCGGATCCCAGTCACCAGCATGAGAAAACCAGTCGCCTGATATAGTAGCGTTACCATAGTCCATATACCATCCGGCATCTATTGTATAGATTTCTATCCCAGAGTTTTCCAACACTGCCAAATGATTATTTATTGTTTGTTCTCTGACGGCTCCCTGTGTTGAACGCCATTCATTAAAGATGATCGGCAAGATTGCATCTGTGCTGCTTTTTTTGATCTGCCTGAGCACGCGGTGATTCTGGAAGATATTCATCACATCATCAATTTCACCTGATGTACAAGACAATGAAGCCTTTATCGATTCGAATTTTTCTCCAGGTGCAAGCATTTTTGACCAATGAGCGGACATAAAGTTGCCAAGACCGCCTTGCATATATAACGGACCTTCTCCAACTCCTCCTCCTCCCAGTTCAAATCTCCATGAGCCTGAATGTTCAATCTGCACTGCCCAGAAAATGTTTTTAGACTTTTGTTCAATGATGAAGAACGGTATGTAATCCTTGCTTGACCATGAACCTGTATTTTCCACCCGCCAACTTGACAGATTATTTTTGCTGAAAAGGCCTGCATCGGTAGCAGAAGTTATTTTGTATTGTCCTTCCCAGGTCCATGAAGAAGGGAAGCTATGGATATAAATATCTCTTTCCGGTATTCCGTCGGTAAAGAACGGCATGCCGTGTACTGAAAATGATCCGAGATGCTGTATATTGATGGGAATCAGGGATGTGTTTTTGAGCACGGTATATCTGGTTAAAACCTGAGAATCTTCGTAGACAATATAATGATTATCAATTTGAAGACCCGTGGTTTGATCTACGGAAGTAATAACCAGTGTGTTTGATCCGAGACCATCATCCGATATTACATGATTTTGATAAACAGCCCTTCTGCTTGTAGCACATGCGATCCACCTTGTCCCGCAGTGAACACATCGGGGTTCATTGTTTATCTGGATTTCAGTTTCCGGCTGTGTTTCTCTTCCCATAATCAGATTATAATCAATCTCCTGTGCATAACCTAGCGGTAATAAACAGATATGATGGCATACATTGTTCTTTAACCCTATCTGATAAGTAAAGGTTTTGTTGCGAATAGTCCATCTTTTGTTTTCATTGTCGAAGCTTATCAAAAGCTAACACCTCCTGAATTTTGAATTTAGCCACTACTTACTCTTTATCTTTGCCTACTCCGATGAAGTTCGGGCTGGACTTTCTGAAATGGATTACATTACCCCTCTAAGCGCATTCCCCGCATACTCTTTATTACTACATGCTGATATTGAAACTTCCCACGATCCTGATAGCTTTCTGATATACTTTTCCCAGATGTCGTGAACCGGCTCACAGCAGCCATGATAAGTGAGTCCAAACTCTTTGGCAAGCTCGCTGTAGTAAGGGAAAACAAATTCACCAAACATGGACGGAGAAATTCCGACACTCTCCTGAGAGTTTATGTTTCCCCTCGGATCCCGTATTGTAACATGCACGGATTTGTAACACCTTTCATCGGTTAATTCGTTTGTGAGGCCATAACTTCCTGATCCCACAAAGTTATTCTCGTTATTCAATTCAAGAATATGCTCTTTTCCCATTCACCTTAATGAGGAAATGATATCATTCTTAAGGAACTTATAAAGCGCCTGCATCTCATCGGGATAATCAACCATCGCATACATCATATTTTCAAGTCCCATCAACCCGACAATCTTTACGGAAGGTGAAATATACCAGTCTAATAAATTATTTTAAATTTTTACTGGTATTAATTCGCCTAATGTCTCTTCAACACAGGTTTACCACGAGTAGGTATATTCCCGGTAAACGTGAAATTCGGAAGGATTCAGCAGTCTGTAATCGTTTTTAAATCTGAATTCAGATACTGATCCACAAATCCTAAAAATCTCCCGCTACTGTTTGGCAGCTCAGCTTTTATATATAAGTTTTCTATTATGTAAAGCAGGACTGCCCAGCGGGCAGCAGTATCGGGTGTTGGAGGTTAATGGCTGATCATTAACCTTTAACTGCACCAAAAACCAATCCCTTCTGGATACCTTTTTGAAAAAACAACATAATGGAAAGCGTCGGTAAAATTGCGATGCAATTCAGTGCCATACTAAAATTTGGAGTAAATGCCCCAAGACTTTGAATTTTATATAAAGCAACTGTATAGGTCCATACCTCCGGTCGTGTTAGGATAATATTGGGCCACATGAAATCATTCCATACACCCAGAAAAGTCCAGAGCGAAACTACACCAAAAACAGGCTTGGAGATTGGAAGGACAATTTTTATAAATGTGTATATTTCATTTGCACCATCGATTTTGGCGGCATGGATCAAGTCCATCGGCAATTGATCGAAAAAACCTTTGTATAGATATATGGCGAAGCCAAACGATGTAGTCGGTAAAATCAATGCCCATAAACTGTCGGCTAATCCCAATTGCGAGAATATAATGTATTGTGGCAATAAAGTCGCTATAAATGGAATCATGCTTGTGGCCAGGAAAAAAAGTAATATTACTTTACTCAATGTGCCTGAAATAATTTTAGACAAAGAATATCCTGCAAGGGAACTGATGGTTAGCTGACATACAATAGCCATCACTGAGACAAACAGACTGTTTATAAGAAAGCGTCCAAACCCAAGTGGACTTTCTGATGCATCCTGTTCACCTGCCTGTTTCCAGGCTGAAATGAAGTTTGCAAGGTACAAGGAAGGTGAGCTAACGAATCGTGTTTCTCTAATTTCTCCCGTTAATAGAAAGTTGGTATTAATGTATTCACTGAGTTCTGCTGTGATGGTCCCCTTAGCTGTGTTAATGACTGTATTTGATTTTAAAAAGCTAATCTTACAAATCTCTAATAATTCTTCGTATTTTTCTGTTACTGTTACGGACCGGTAATTAACTGCGCCTAATACATTTCTGGCTGATTCCTGAACAATATTTTTTGTCGCGGAAATCTTCATTGAAGCGCCCTGCTCCGTGAATGACCGAACCTCAACTCTTTGTATATTACTTTCTCTGTACTCATTAACAACTCCCCAAATAATAAAAACAGCATCTTTCTTCATCATCTCCAGATCCATTTCGCTTGTTGGATAATAAACATCGACCTGAAGAGTCTGTGGAACAGGAGGGAAAAATTTGGGCGGCGTTCTGTAAATCTCAATATTATCTTTCATAGCAGACGATAACATCCATAAAGATGGTAGTAATAATAGAATTATTGAAAATGCAGTGAATACTCCTGCGATTACTTTTAGGACTTTTATATCCGTAATCTTCTTCATTTACCCCTCCTGTGCAGTTTTATTTTGATATCTGAAGACTGGAATTGTTACTAGGATTATTACGATGAATGAAATCATGGCAGCAGCGCTTGCAAGTCCGAACTTATACTGCCTGAATGCGTAATCATACACAAGCATTGGTGCCACTCTTGATTGATCCACTGGCCCCCCTCCTGTCATTATAAACGGTTGGTCAAAAATCTGAAGAACCCCTATCAGCAACATAACAAATTGAATGCCGATAACAAACCGAATATTCGGTAGAAGAATATAATAGATCTTCTTGAAAGCCCCAATCCCATCAATATCCGCAGCTTCATAAAGCTCTTGTGGAATCCCTTCAATAGCTGCAAGATATATTAATATAGCAATTCCACCGCCAAGTAACCCCGGCAAGGTCAGACAGATTTTTACAAGATTAGGGTCATTAAGCCATGTTTGAGGTGAAATCCCGAAAAGTCCAATAATGGAATTCAGTGCTCCATTGCTTGGGTCATAAATCCATCGCCATAAGAACGCACCTACAACGCCGGGTACAACAATCGGTAGAAGATAACAAACTCGAAGAGCGCCTTTTAGTTTGTTAATATAACTAAGAGATATTGCTTGGAGGATCGGTGTAAAGAAGGAAAAAATCAAAGCATATATACTAATAAAAAAAGTATTGCTCCAGGATTTCCAAAATAGACCGATTGAAAAAAGAGTTTTGTAGTTTTCAAACCAAATAAATTTGCCCGGAATGAAAACCGTTTTATATTCGAAAAAGCTCATTGAGAGTGCACGCACAATTGGGTAATATTTAAACAATAATGTCGCAGTAATGGCTGGTAACAAAAACGCCAGACCAATCATAATCTGCTTTCTTTTTGTTTTAGACATACGCTTATTTGTAGTATCCGTTTTTATATTCATTGATATTATTCTCCTTATGAATAACTAATGGCTAGTAAAGCAGCGTCTCACACCGCATTTGTGAATGATTCAGCACAATTGTCGTTATTTTAAAGTCATTAAAACAATTTAAACGGCACCTTATTCATTTATATTGCGAGTTTTGGAAATATCATGGTAAGTGAAGTGAGTAAATCACTTCACATACCATGAGGATTCGCTATGATTTAATTACTGTGCAT
>CAZJXH010000112.1:0-11410 GCA_964549475.1 uncultured Oscillospiraceae bacterium | reverse complement strand
ATGAAACTACTTGAAGTCGAAAACCTATCCGTCAATTACGGAAAAACGGAAGCGATCCGCAATATCAGCTTCAGCCTTGAAGAAGGACAGACGGTCAGTATCATTGGCTCCAACGGGGCCGGGAAGAGCAGCTTGCTGAAAAGCATCTCCGGATTGGTTGATTTCCAAGGTTCCATCCGATACAACGGTCAGGTATTGTCCCGAAAAGCGAATAAGATTGTTGCTGCGGGAATCATCCATGTTCCGGAAGGACGGCGGATATTTTCAGGGTTCACGGTGGAGGACAATATGCTGGCCGGTGCCTATCTGAATAAAGATCATCGTGAAGTGCTGCGCATGATGGAAGAACAGTTCAAACTATTTCCATTATTAAAGGAGCGACGCAAGCAATATGGCGCGACATTATCGGGCGGGGAACAGCAGATGCTTGCGATCGCCCGGGCGATGATGTCAGGACCGAAACTCCTTCTCCTTGATGAGCCATCGCTGGGATTGGCACCGAAAATCATCACAACGGTCTTCCAGATCATTGAAGAAATCAAAAGCCGGGGCATCACGGTGCTTCTCGTGGAACAGAACGCCCGCAAGGCACTGGCGATTTCAGATTATGCCTTTGTGCTGGAAAACGGAAAAATAAACAGCAGCGGAACCGGCTGTGATCTCCTTCAGGATAAAAGCATCGCCGAGGCCTACCTGGGGACAAGAAAGAGAGACTGTACGCCAGTTGTGTAAAAATGCAGGGTGTTGGTAAAGCTTCGCAAGACAAGGCGCATAATGATGCAAATGAAGGCGTATATAAATAATATATAATTGATATTTGCAGCTTCATACAACGCAGTAAGTCATAAATCAATGTTTCAAGGGACGTTTGCAGAGTTTTCACACACCCTGACGACCGCTTGATTTGAAAAATGGAGGAAATTCCTATGTATTCTTATCATTCCACAGCCGATGAAATAACCGATTCCGGTGTTGAAACGGCTGTCCTGCCGATTGGCTCGACCGAGCAGCACGGACCGCATCTGCCAATCGCAACCGATATCATCATCGTTTCGGAAACCGCACGCGCCATCGCAGAACGGTTGGATGCGTTCCTTCTTCCAACCCTCCCGATTAGTACCTGCCGTGAACATACAGGAAGAAAAGGCAGCACCACCCTTCGACATGACACCTTTTACAGGATGGTCTCCGATATCGTGCAAAGCCTCAAGGAGCAGGGATTTAAGCGGGTTGTCATTGTTCAGGGACACGGAGGGATCTTTGTGCTTGGGCCTCTTGTCCGGGAAATCAATGCGGCGAATACGGATTTCAAGGTGATCCGAATCGATTTTCTTCAATTTTTTCCGCAGATGATGGAAAAAGGATTCCTGGAGTGCAGCAACAATCTTCATGCATGTGAATACGAGACTTCCTTGATGTTGTATCTGGAGGAAGGACTTGTCCGGAAGGATCTGATTGAGGACTGCCTGCCAACCGTTCCAAGGGATTATTTGAATTATGGTTCAATCTTTAAATACAGCAAAAACGGGGTATGGGGCGCACCAAGTCTTGCGACACGAGAGAAAGGCATCCTGATTTTTCAATCGCTGATTGATCAGAGCATTGACTATATAGACGAGGTATTGAAGATCCTGGCCGAGAAGACCTATTAGCGGGGCCCAATTTAACCGTTCAGGTGATCCGGTTTAAAAATTATTCGGATTTGCATACATTACACGATTCAGAGGGATCTGGTTTAAAAAATCATCTGGATTTACAAACATCACACTACAGGGGGATTGAGTAAATGGATAAAAAAATCAAGGTATTGCTTATAGGAGCCGCGTTCAGCGCGGATCTCCACATGGACGGATATTCCAGATGCACGGATATCGCACAAGTCGTCGCGATATGCGACAAGGACAGGACCAGGGCTGACGCGCTGGCGGCCCGGTACGGATTAACTGGATTTGCGTATTATGATGATTATATGAAAGCGATTGATGAGACCGATTGTGACCTGGTGGATATCTGTATGCCGAACTTCCTGCACCATGATGTCGCCATCGCCGCCTTTAAAAAGAAGAGACATGTAGTATCCGAGAAACCGCTTGCAACAACCGTCGAGGATGCATTGGACATGGTGGAGTCCGCCAGAGCCGCCGGTAAAAAACTGTATTATGCAGAGGATTGGCTTTTCGCGCCGGCGTTGAACAAGGCGCTCGCCATAGTGGAGGAAGGGGCGATCGGCAAACCGCTCTACATCCGTGCTCGAGAATGCCATGGAGGATCCCATTCGCCCTTTGCCCAAACGATCAAATACTGCGGCGGGGGAGCCATGGTCCATCTGGGAATCCATCCGGTGGGGTTCATGCTTGCATTGAAAAACGGAAGATGGACCGAACTGACCGCAATGACATCGGGCGGCCTGGAATCCAACTATCTACACAAGGGGATGGAGGGAGAGGACTGGTGTTCCTGCATGATGAAATTCGATGACGGCACCTCTGCTCTGCTGGAGGCGAATTTCCTGACAATGGGCGGCATGGAGGATGTAATTGATTTTTATGGAACGACCGGATGCATGCATGTCGATCTAACCTTCACCTCGGCGATCAGCTGCTATTCCATTCCCGGTCTTAGTTATACCGTAGAAAAGGCTGAAATCACAACAGGCTGGTCCAGACCTGCGGTGGACGAGAAGTTCAGTCTGGGTTATGTGGGAGAAATCCGGCATTTCATGGAATGTGCCGGGAAAAGCGTCGATGCCAAAGTCGGTCTGAGAGGAATGGACGGGTACGAGGCGCTGAAAGTCATCCATCTGATTTATAAGTCCGCAAAAGAGGGCGTAAGAATAACCAACAAAGATTTGGGGGAATAAGGAAATGGGAAAAGATTTGTATTTACCGGTTGAAGTAGGAGGAATTATATTCAAGAATCCGTTTTTCGTTGCTTCCGGCCCTACAACAAAATCGGTAAAACAGCTTCAGAGAATTGAAGAGACCGGATGGGCGGCGGCGAGCATCAAACTTACCATCGATCCTGCGCCATATATCAACCGGGTGCCAAGGTACAATATTTTCGAGGACCGGAGCGCATTGTTTTTCACTGCTGAAAAAAGATTGAAATTCTACGAAGGCTTGAAATTGATGGAGGATTCCAAAAAAGTCCTGAAAGATCTGATTCTGATGGCCAATATCACCTATGCAGGGGACAAGGGGACCGAAGGCTGGGTCAATATGGCGAAACAATTCGAAGCGGTCGGGGCCGATATCATCGAACTCAACATGTGCTGCCCCAATATGTCCTATAATCTTGAAGTTTCCTCGGGAGATGACCAGTGCTGCAATATCAAGACCGGTGCCAGCCTTGGACAGCAAGGGAACGCTGTCGCGGAAATCGTCCGCGAAATCAAAAAAGCGATCAAGATTCCATTGTTTGTAAAATTGACACCGGAAGGCGGAAAAATCGCCCAGGTAGCCAAATCCATATACCTGGCAGGAGCCGATGCGGTGGGCGGGACGTCCAACCGACTGGGAATTCCTCCGATCAACCTCGACGACCCGAAAAAATCAACGTATCATCTGCAGGATGAAATCAGCATGTCCTGCCATGCAGGCGCATGGCTGAAGCCATTGGCCCTCCGGGATGCCTATGAGATCCGGAAAGTGAACGGCCCGGATGTCCGAATCATGCAGGCAGGCGGGGTAAGGAATTATAAGGATGCGGCGGAAATGATCATGGCAGGAGCGGATCTGGTCGGAATCTGTGCGGAAACACTGATCAGCGGGTATGGATTCATCGAAGACCTGATTTCCGGATTAAAAGATTTCATGAAGGATCACGGGTACAAAACCACCCGGGAAATGCGCGATCTGATCGTACCGGAGGTCAAGAGCGCCTTGGATCTCACCCTCTATGACGGCTATGCGAAAATCACCGAACCGAAGCTTGCCGCACCATGCAAAGCGGCATGTCCGCATCATGTTCCTGCCCAGGCTTATATCCAGAAAGTGGCGAAAGGTGACTTTCGGGCAGCTTTCGATCTGATCATGAGCAAGAATCCTCTGCAATCCGTGTGCGGATGGGTATGCAACCATCCATGCGAACAGGAGTGCACCCGCGGAGAAATCGGCGAAGCGATCCATATAAGAGAAATCAAGCGGTTTGTCATTGAATACGGAAAAAAATCCGGATGGAAACCCAATGTCGAAATAAATGAAAAGAAAAACAGGAAGGTCGCCGTGATCGGCTCCGGCCCTGCCGGATTATCCTGCGCCTACAGTCTTGCCACAGCCGGCTATTCGGTATCGGTATTTGAGAAGGAAACCTATTTCGGAGGCATGCTGCGGTATGGTCTGCCAAGATTCCGCATGAATCACCAGGTGCTGGATGAAGAGGTCGACCTGCTGAGATCGATGGGAATCGAATTTTTCACCGGGAAAGAGCTTGGCCGGGACATTACCATCGAATCCTTGAAAAAACAAGGATTTTCGTCCATCTTCATCGGTATCGGAGCCCAGGAGGGCAGACCGCAGAACGTTCCGGGAGAGGATCTGGAAGGGGTTTTCCCTGCGATCGCTTTCCTCAAGGATGTCTATGACGGCAAGATTGACAGGATTTCAGGCAGAGTCGTGGTGATCGGCGGCGGATTCACTGCGGTCGATGCAGCAAGGACGGCCATGAGGCTTGGAGCCGAAGAGGTCTATATCACCTACCGGCGCACAAGAGACGAAATGCCTGCGACGAAAGAAGAGATTTCCGAAGCGGAAGAAGAAGGCATCAAAGTCATGTATCTTGTTTCACCGAAATCGATCGAGGGGAAAGATGGCAAAGTCTCTTCCCTTCATATGGTAAACCAGGTGCTGGGTGAAAAGGATGCCACCAACCGGCGCAAACCGCAGGAGGTCGATTTTGCTGATTTTACAATACCCTGTGAGACGGTGATCTCCGCGATCGGACAGATGCCGGATCCGCATTCCGTTTCAATGCTTCATCAGGACAAACATGGCATGGTGGCCTGTAATGATCAGACCTGTGCGACAAACATCGAAGGCGTCTATGCAGGCGGGGATGTCAACAGCGTGGATTCCGTCATATCGGCGATTTCGGCCGGGAAACGCGCGGCCTGCTCCATTGACAGACAACTGGCAAAGGACAGAGCGGTATTGGAATACGGGCCGGAATACCCGGTGGTATCCAAGGAGGCCGTACTGAGAAGATCCGGATACTTTAAAGATGACAGCACGCTGGATATCAATACCGCGGACGGGAAAGAAAGAGTCAGGAGCTTTTCGCCTTATACAAGGACACTCACAGAAAAGGAAGCGGTGCAGGAATCAAAGCGCTGCCTCAACTGCGGCTGCGGAGAAGGATGCGGCTTATGTGCGACGATCTGCTGTGAATTCGCCATCCAAAAATCCGATGTGGATACCTGGAATATCAATTCGGAGGAATGTGTGGCCTGCGGGATGTGCTATAACCTCTGTCCCAACAACAACATTGAGATCGTCAATAAGAATATCATCATAAAGTAGGTGGATGAAAATGATAAAAATACTAGTCACGCCAAGATCGTTTGTCCAATCCGGCGGGAAAGCTATTCAACGCCTGAAGGACGAGGGGTACCAGCTGATTTTGAATGAAACCGGAAAAACCTACTCCGAAGAGCAGATGATCACGCAATGCGCAGAAGTGGATGGAGTCATTGTCGGTATCGATCCGATGACAGAAAAGGTCCTTCTTCAGGCAAAACGGCTGAAAGCCATTTCAAAATACGGCGCGGGACTCGACAACATCGATATTAAAAAAGCCGAAGAGCTGGGTATCAAAATCGACAAGGCGGCGGGAACCAATGCCGTCTCAGTCGCGGAACTGGCGATGGGACTGTTTTTCGCTCTGGCAAGATCGCTGCCTTATGTCTCTTCCAACACGAAAAACGGCGGCTGGGAGCGAAAAAGAGGAGTGGAGCTCAAAGGCAAGACCGTCGGCATCATCGGAATGGGGAACATCGGAAAAGAAGTGGCCAGAATGGCGTATGGATTAGGGATGACCGTGACAGCTTACGATCCCTACCTGGATCGAAATGATGAGGCGATAGCCGATTATTCCGTTACATTGAAAGAGCTTCCGGACATCTATGCGAATTCGGATTTCATTTCCATGCATCTGCCCCTCCTCGAAGAAACGCGCTATATGATCAATAAAGAAAGCCTTGCATTGATGAAATCCTCCGCATTTCTCGTGAATACCTCGAGAGGGGAGCTTGTCAACGAGAAGGATCTCTGCCAGGCGCTTCAGGACGGCGTAATCGCAGGCGCCGCGGAGGATGTTTTCTCCAAGGAACCGCCGGAGGAGAGCCCCTTGCTTGGTCTGGACAATTTTATCCTGACCTCCCATATCGGTGCATTCACGGGAGAAGCAAACGAAAGAATGGCGCTGGTGTCGGCAGAAAACCTGATCCGGATGATTAACAAAGGAGGAAAAACGATTCTTTCCTAGACTTGAGTGAATCGTCAGGGCATTTCTTATAGAATAAATGGAATGCTCCTCCCTGGAAGTTCTTAAACTTAAACACAAAAACTTAAACACAAAGGAGGAAAAACGATTCTTTCCTAGACTTGAGTGAATCGTCAGGGCATTTCTTATAGAATAAATGGAATGCTCCTCCCTGGAAGTTTCAAAGCTTAATATTTATAGGAGGATAACAGAATGAATATGTTTGATCTGAAAGGCAAAAATGCAGTCATACTAGGCGGCGGAGGAGTCCTGGGCGCCGATATGTCGAATGGATTGGCTGCCGCCGGTGCCAATGTCGCCATATGCGACTTGAAAGAAGACGTTGCAGTGAAGCTCGCCAAAGAAATCGAGACCCATGGCATCCGCGCAAAAGGATATTCGTTCAACGCAACGGATATCGAATCCCTTAAAAGTGTCTGTGCAAAAATAAAAAATGATTTCGGCAGCATCGATATCCTGATCAATGCGGTTGGCGGGAACATGAAAGACGCGACCACCTCGGATACCCTGTCTTTCTTCGACATGCCGAAGGAGGCCATGGAAAAAGTGGTAAACCTCAATCTGATGGCCGGAGCCATGCTTCCATGCCAGGTTTTCGGGAAAGAGATGGCGGAAAGTCCGAATGGCGGATCCATCATCAATATATCCTCGATGAATTATTACCGGCCTTTGACAAGAACGCCGGGATATGCCGCGGCAAAGGCCGCAGTAAGTAATTTCACCCAATGGCTTGCCGTCTATCTGGCACAGGAGCATGGGGATAAAATACGAGTGAATGCCATCGCACCGGGATTCTTCCTGACGACCCAGAACCGTTTTCTGCTTACCACACCGGAAACGGGAGAACTTACGGCACGCGGACTTCAGATCATCCAGCACACCCCCATGGGAAAATTCGGAGATCCCAAGGATCTAATCGGCACGATCGTCTGGCTTGCATCGGATGCGGCAAAATTCGTCACCGGGATCACAGTCCCGATCGACGGTGGATTCTCGGCTTACAGCGGTGTCTGAAACGGAACCGGATTCAGGGCCTACATAAAAAATATAACAATTAAGGGGTAGGAATAATGGTAGCAAGGAAAGAATTTGATGCGGATAAACTCAAGGTAAAGGTTTTCGACTCAAGAGACGGAATGGGGAAGACCGCGGCAGGCGATGCTGCTGCGAGAATTGTGGACCTTCTTAAGATCAAGCAGGAAATAAACATTATTTTTGCCGCCGCGCCTTCACAAAATGAATTTTTGGATTTTTTGGTGAAACATGATGAGATTCAATGGAACAGGATTAATGCTTTTCATATGGACGAATACATCGGACTGGCAAAAGACGCCCCTCAAGGGTTTGGGAACTTCCTGAGAGACCGGATTTTCGGGAAGCTCCCGTTCAAATCCGTCAACTACCTGCGGGGGGATGCAGAAGATGTCAAGGCGGAATGTGCAAGATACGCTGAATTATTGGAACAATATCCACCTGATGTTGTATGCCTGGGGATAGGCGAGAATGGACATATTGCTTTCAACGACCCGCACGTCGCCTTTTTCAATGATAAGGAAACGGTAAAGATCGTGGAACTGGACGAAAAATGCAGACAACAGCAAGTGAACGATGAATGCTTCTCGAAAATGGACCATGTTCCGACCCATGCGGTTACCTTGACCATTCCTGCATTGATATCGGGCAAATACATCTATTGTATCGTTCCCGGAAAAACGAAGGCGGAGGCCGTCAATGGAACGGTAAAGGACGAAATCAGCGAACAGTGTCCTGCTACGATTTTAAGAAAGCACGACCATGCGGTTCTGTACATCGATGCGGATAGCGCAAAAATAGTAATGGCCTGAAACGAGGATCGAATGGGACGAAAATCTTGGTAATTGACTTTAATGAAGTGATGAAACAATTATTTACGATGACCTTTCTGATATGCATCGGATATGCAGTGAAAAGGGCCGGATTGCTCGATGCGAACGGAGATAAGACGATTGCCGGCTTGGTTGTGAAGGTGACCTCCCCGTTTCTGATTCTATATAGCATGTCGGCGGCCAGTGGCGAAAACATGTTCAAGAATGGAATCACCATGCT
Organism: uncultured Oscillospiraceae bacterium; assembly: GCA_964549475.1. GTDB lineage: Bacteria > Bacillota > Clostridia > Saccharofermentanales > UBA5734 > JBBQKF01. The sequence goes on along the minus strand of CAZJXH010000112.1, from coordinate 2,827 downwards.
TTTATTCGCGACGGGCTTTATTTTATTGGCCTATGTCCTGAGCCGATTTCTTTTGTGTTTCAAGGGGCTTTCCGCTGAAGAAAAGGTGATCGGCAGGCTGTCCATCCTATTCGGGAATGCGGCTTTTCTGGGCTTCCCTCTTTGTTATGGACTGTTCGGAGAAACCGGACTGTTTTATGCGTCGATTTACTCCGCGGTCCAGGATGTGTTCTTTTGGACATTGGGTGTGGGCATCGTTTCCAGGGCAGAAAAGAAAAATAAAATTTCACATCTGTTCAATATCAATTTGATCGCAATTCTGGCGGGAGTCGTCCTGATGGTGATAGGAATCCAGATTCCGATCTTTATCAAGGATTCCCTGATGGTTATCGGAAAGACAACAATACCCCTTGCATTGATTCTTGTCGGGTCGGGATTTCATGGCTTGAAACTGGATTTGAAAGAAATAAAAGTCATCGTGGTGCCAGCAATACTAAAGCTGATTTTGATTCCGATTATTGCATTATGGGTGCTATCCTTGTTTGATATTGAAAACATGGTGAAACATATCCTGTTTATCGAATTGTCGATGCCTTGCGCGGCATCGATTGTTGCCTTGTCCACAACTTATGGCAGGAACTACAGGCTCGCTTCACAGAGTGTGATGATGATGACATTGGCTAGTCTGATCAGCATACCATCGTGGCTTTTTATTTTAAAAATAGTGAATTCCAATTGATGATAAAGGCCAGAAAAAGAATGAACACGCGGATTCGAACAATCCAGAAATAGGGAGGAGAACAAAGATGAATCGCAAAGAAATGGTACTTTCGAGAATCAAAGAAGTGGGGCTTGTCGCGGTGGTACGGGCGGACAGTCCGGAGCAGGCGATCCATATCACAGAGGCCTGCATTAGGGGCGGTGTTGCCGCGATTGAAATAACTTTTACCGTTCCGGGAGCCGCTGAGGTGATCCGGGAACTGGCGAAACGCTATACATCGGGGGAAATCATCATCGGGGCAGGAACGGTCATGGATCCCGAAACGGCGAGGATCGCCATACTGGCGGGTGCGCAGTATGTCGTGAGTCCATACTTGAATAAAGAGATGGTTCGGCTGTGCAACCGTTATCAGATCGCCTGCATGCCGGGCGCGATGACCATCCGAGAAGTCGTGGAATGCATGGAGGCGGGCGCCGATATGGTGAAAATCTTCCCGGGCGAGCTGTTCGGGCCTGCGATCATCAAAGCCATCAAATCGCCGATTCCCTATGCCACCCTTATGCCGACCGGCGGAGTGAGTCTTGACAATGTCTCGGACTGGATCAAAGCGGGCGCCGAAGCGGTCGGCGTCGGTGGAAATCTTACCGCAGGAGCGAAATGTGGCGATTATGAGTCCATTTCAAAAATAGCGGAGCAATACATCGCCAGGATCAAATCCGCAAGGGAAGCAAAATAATATTTCAAAGGGGAGATACTAAAAAAATAAATCATACTACACTTTTCCGACAAGTGAAACCTCGGAAAAAAAGCTGAAACAGACTGTCAGTATTAACGGGAAAGCGGGAGACAGCTTTACGATTTCAGGATGGGCGATTGCAAAAGCCGCTCTGTTTACAATTGTGTGTCAGGTGTTCGAAACAGATGCCAGGATCATGGACGAAACGAACCATTTATAAGTTTATTTTCTGTATCCTTTAATACAAGATTCTCATTTGATACGCTTATTGAATAAAGTTTTGCTTTTGGCATACGAAGCTCATTTATATATTCGGCGGAATATATAGAGGTTTCACTATTTGAAAGCTGATTAAACATTAAATCATCCCATTTTACTGGGAGAAAAACATTATTGAATTTTGTTGTAACAACATTATTATTAATACTTAAAGCACCGATTCCGAAAGAAAAGATACCAGAAGTCGGACCTTGAAATAAATATAGTAATTCATAGCTTCCGTCCTTGTCTATATCGCAAACATTAAATTCGTTATAAACAGTAGAAATAGGAAATGATTGATTTTTTGTTATAATGTATTTATTCGGCCAAAAATTCTTGCCATTGTTTTTCGAAACGGTATAAAAAAGCTTTGCGCCCATATATTCGTATAAATTTGGAACATATATTTCCATAATATCAATATCATCATTACCAATAATATTTTTAGCCAGATTGCAATTTAAAGCCCCTTTAATTGTCTGTGGCATTCCTTCTATATATTCTAAATGTAAGCTTTGATATGATTTTGTATTATTAGTTATTCGGAGAAATATATTATTTTTTTGAAGATAATATTCATACTCTTCTTTATATAAATGAAACCCCTCAGAGACAAGGACATTGATATAATCCTCAAGCTCCTGTTGTGTTACATTTTTATAGTTATATTGCCCAGATTGAAATTCAACGTCTTTAAAATCCGGCTTTGAAAATGGAAATGATTTTTCTGGTGAAGAAATCCGATTTATTTTAATTGTATTAGTTTCATTGCTTATGATACATGAAGAACAGGTGATAATTAAGATGATTGTAAATGAAAGACAAATCAATTTTTTCATAACTCCTCCATAAACGATTAAAAAATATAGTGTATCGAACTTGTCCGATCCGTTTGATTCTATCTCGTTTAATCATAAAACCGAGTCTACTGAAATAAGAATTTGCTATTTAATTTTCCATGAACCGGTCTTGTTAGACCCTAATCTTTCAATTATCTCGGATTTTCGTAGATTGGGAATGATTCTTTCTGCCTGCTTTATTGTAATTCCAAGATTCTCCGAAATATCTTGTATAGTTAGGGGCTGCTGAGCAAGGCTGAAACCACTGCTATCATTGTGTTTCAAGGCGAT
>CAZJXH010000111.1:0-11561 GCA_964549475.1 uncultured Oscillospiraceae bacterium | reverse complement strand
TGAACCTTTCGTGGCAGCGTTCGATCGACCAGTACAAGCATGAAATGCGCCTCGACGTGATTATCCCTACCCCAGATGACCGGTTGCTGATCGGTTAGTCGATTAAATAGGTACAAGCCATCGGTTAGCGGATTGACTGACAGGGCAGCCGCTTACGAAATCGCATCTCAAATACCAGGGACGTTCATAACAGAGGCCCCATCGTATAATTTTCGTTTGGTTTTCATGCCGCACTTGTATGAAAATTGGGTCTTCAGTATCTGGAGAGCCAGCTTTATCAAAATTGGCTGATCCACCTATAATTTGTTAATAATTGACGCAGTATATGCAGCGCCGAAACCATTGTCGATATTGACAACACTGACACCGCTGGCGCAGCTGTTCAGCATGGACAGCAAGGCGGCAAGTCCGTTAAAGCTCGCGCCATACCCGACGCTTGTGGGAACCGCGATGACCGGTTTGTCAACAAGGCCTCCGACGACACTGGCCAATGCGCCTTCCATGCCCGCAATGACGATGACCACCTTGGCGCCCCGGATGACATCAAGCTTCGAGAATAACCGATGGATCCCCGCAACGCCGACATCTACGACTCTTTCCACTCTGTTTCCGAGAATATTCGCTGTTTCCACCGCCTCTTCCACTACGGAAAGATCGGATGTTCCCGCGGAAATAATGGCGATGTAGGTTTCTGTCAAAGGCTCTTCGGTCTTTTTGATCGTGATGACCCGGCCGATTTCGTTGAATCTGGCCTGTGGGCAGATCACTTTGACAGATTCGTACATTTCTTTGCTGGCTCGCGTAGCCAGAATATTGCTGTTCCGCGTCAGCATGAACTGGATGATTCCGGTCACCTGCTCTACCGTTTTACCCTGACAGTAGATCACCTCCGGGTAGCCGACCCTTATTTCCCGGTGATTGTCAATCTTGGCATATTCAAGGTCTTTATACGGCGAGTCGGCAATCTGTTCCATCGCGGTGTCAATGTCAATCTCATTGTTCTTGACTGATTCCAGTAATTTTCGGACATCGCTTTTTTTCATTTTGCTCCTCCTGTAATCTTCTGGTCTTTATCAAGCGAAAGAGTCTCGTTCATACTTCCCGTGCGGTATCCTTTCATATCCAGCGAAACATAGGTGAATCCTATTTTCTTGAGTTCATTGTAAACGCTGCCCATCAATTCCTCATTGAAAAAACGCCCGATTTCCTGACTGCCCACTTCGATTCTGGCCAGATCGCCATGATGCCGGACCCGAACCTGTCGAAATCCCATATCTAAAAGAAATTGTTCCGCTTTGTCGATCATGCCCAGTTTCTCTTTGGTGATTTTCTGGCCATAGGGAAACCTGGAAGCCAGGCATGCGAAGGCTTGCTTATCCCAAGTGGGAAGGCCCATTGCTCTGGAAAGTTTCCGGATATCCGCCTTGGTCATTCCAGCCTCCTTCAGTGGACTGATGACCTCAAGCTCCCTGACCGCCTGCATTCCAGGCCTGTAATCGCCGATATCATCGACATTGGACCCATCCGCGACAGTTCGCATTCCGTATTGTTTTGCGATCTCCACCACTTTACCGAAAAGCTCATGTTTACAAAAATAACAACGATTTACCGGATTTTCGGAAAATCCTTCAATCTCCAGTTCTTCCGATTCGATGACAATATGGCGAACCCCCAGCTGTCGGGCAAATGCCTCCGCCTCCTTGAATTCTCTTTCGGGATACGTTGAAGATTTCGCCGTCACTGCGATCACCTGGTCGCCCAGCACATCGACCGCGACTTTCAGGAGAAAGGTGCTGTCCACGCCACCGGAAAAAGAAACCGCAAGGCTCCCCGCTTGTATAAGATTTTCTTTTAATACCGCCAATTTCTCCATTTCGTCCATTCGATAGCCTTTCCATTCGATTGCAGATTTGATATTTGCGATTCAATTCCAGATTTGATATTTGCGATTCAATTCCAGATTTGATATTTACGATTCAATTTCTGATTTGATATTTACGATTTATGGTTCATTTTCCGGATTGTTTCATCTTTCCCATTTCCAGGTTGATTTCTCTGTATATCGCTGCGATGGGCACGTTGTTATCCATTGCTAACTTTTTACAATCCTCATACTCCGCTTTGTATTTGATCCATTCCCCTTGATAATATGAATTCTTGATGGAAATTTCTCCGTACGAGGTTCTGACCTTGTCCAGACTCCGCTGCAGCATGATTTTCTCGACGTTGGTCTTCCGTATTCCGATGGATGTGGTTTCTCTGAAAATAATGTCCAGTACGTTTTTCTCTTTCGCGAAATCCACCAGGACACTCAGTTTTACCGCAGGTCTCCCCTTTTTCATAATAATCGGTGTCTTGTACACATCAAGCGCTCCGCTTTCGAACAGTCTCTCTTCGATATAATTATAGATTTCCGGATTCATATCATCAATATTGGTTTCGATGATGGATTGTCCATGGCTGATCTCAAGGCCGGAAGAATTGCCGTTGCTCCTGTCATCTGAAGAATTGCCGGCGCTTTCACCGTCCTCGGAGGTCCCGAGATAAACGCGAAGGACGTTCGGGATGTCCAGATCCCGGTTCCCTAATCCGTATCCGGTCTTTTCGATTGAAAACTCCGGGGTCTCGGTGAATCTTGTCACATTGGCAGCCAGAATCGCAGCCCCGGTGGGTGTCGTTGTCTCATAAGGAACCGCGCCGAAGCGCAAAGGCACTCCTCGCAAAATCTCCGTTGTCGCAGGACCCGGAACAGGGATCACCCCATGAGCGCAAGTCACAAATCCTCCTCCTACCTGGACAGGAGAACACAGGATCTGATCCACCCGGAGAAAATCCAGCGCGATTGCAGCGCCTGCCATATCTACAATCGAGTCCACCGCTCCGACTTCATGGAAATGAACCTCCTCGATCGGTTTCCCATGGACCTTCGCCTCCGCCGCTGCGATTCTCATAAACATGTCCATGCAGGACTTTTTTACCCGCTCATTTAATCCGCTTTCACGGATAATTTTCTCGATATCCTTGAGGTGTCTGTGGGAATGCCCGTCATCATGGTCTTCGTGCGCATGGTCTTTATGCGTAAGGACGACATCAACCTTCGTTCCGGCGATTCCATTCTTTGTTCCTTTCCCGATCCGGATCGTAAATTCCGAATCCAAGCCGAGTTTGGAAAGCTCTTCCTTTAGATAACCGCCATCCACTCCCAGGTCGATCATGGCGCCCAGATTCATATCTCCGCTGATTCCACTAAAACAGTCATAATAAAGTATTTTCATCGTTGTCTCCCTGCCCGGACCAATGTTGTTCCCATTGATTGATTGAATTATTTATTTAATTATATATCAACGCGTGCTATAATGTAAGACAAATTTCAGATAAAGCAGACTTATTAGACAATCTGAAAAAATCGTCTTGCCAATCATCCGCAAATCAGGATCTCACAGTACTATTACCAATGGGGAGGTTTCAAACATGAGTGTCATTGAAATAAAAAATCTTACTAAATATTATGGGAAATCAAGAGGAATCATCGATGTGAACTTCAACGTCGAGGAAGGGGAGATTTTCGGGTTCATCGGTCCGAACGGATCCGGCAAGTCCACAACCATCCGGACATTGCTGTCATTGATCTATCCCACCAGTGGAAGCGCCACGATTTTCGGAAAAGACTGCATCCAGTTTGCTCCCGAAATCGCCTGCGACATCGGCTATCTGCCGTCCGAGGTCTTTTATTACGATAAAATGAAAGTGCTTGACCTGTTGAAGTATTCCGCCAGCTTCTATAAAAAAGACTGTACGAAAAAAATCAGCGAACTGGCGGAAATCATGGATCTCGATCTCAAGAAGAAAATCGATGACCTGTCCTTCGGCAACAAGAAAAAAGTCGGTATCATCCAGTGCCTGCTGCATGAGCCGAAACTGATCATCCTCGATGAGCCGACAAGCGGGCTGGATCCCCTCATGCAGAAGAAATTTTTCGACCTGCTTCTGGAAGAAAACCGGAAAGGGGCGACCATTTTCCTGTCCTCCCATGTCCTGAGTGAAGTGCAGAAATTGTGCAATCGCGTCGCCATCATCAAAGAAGGAAAAATCATCAAGCTGGAGACCATGAGCAATCTGACCGAGAATAACTACAAAAAATTCAAAATCGACTTTGCGTCCGCCATCGACGAGCATTATTTCGATTTGCCCGGGGTCAGCAGCCTGGAGATTCATGACAATACCGCCAATTTTTTATACAAAGGAAACATCAATACGATCATGAGAAAAATCGCCAATATAGAAATCATCAATGTCTGGATTGACGAGCCCACCCTCGAAGAAATCTTTATGCACTATTATGCAAAGGAGGGTTGACCGCAATGAACATCTTTATTCATGAGCTGAAAGCATACCGCAAGTCAGTCCTCGTCTGGACGGCCTCTCTGACCGCGTTGTCGGTGCTTTACATTTTTCTGTATAATGCCATTCTGCCGGATATCGAATCCTTCAAGATCGTTATGAACAGCATGCCCCCCATCGTCATCAAGATGCTGAGTATTTATGTCGACAGCATTTCCACTCTGGAGGGATTTTATTCCTTTGCCTTTTTATATATTGTTCTATGCGGAGCGATTCAGGCGATGAACCTGGGGGTGTCCATTGTATCGAAAGAAGTGCGCGAGAAGACGGCGGATTTCTTGCTGACCAAGCCTGTCAGCCGGAGAAACATTCTGACATACAAACTATTGGCGGCCTTGTCCTCCCTGATCATAACCAACGTGGTTTTTATTGGTCTGACACTGCTTTCCACACTGACTGTCACGACCGCTTTCAACATGCGGATTTTCCTCCTGATTTCCATCACGATGTTCTTTATCCAGCTGGTCTTTTTCGCGCTGGGCATAGTGGTCTCTGTGATTGCGAAAAAAATCAAATCCGTGATTTCGATTTCACTCAGCACTGTTTTTGGATTCTTCATCATCAGCATGCTTGGCTCGGTGATCGGGGATGAGGCGGTGCGGTATATTTCTCCGTTTCAATATTTCAATCTGCCCTATGTTGTTAAAAATTCGGCATATGAGACCCCCTATATAATTGTGGGATCCGTCTTTGTTGTCGCCGCAATCGTCACAAGCTATGTGGTCTATATTAAAAAAGATGTCCATTCTGTATAGTGCCGCACGAAATGAATGTTGGAAAAAAAGCGAAAAAAACGGAGGAAGTATGTAGTGTTTATTGCATTACAGAAAAAATACAAATGAATATTTTCATGCGGGAAATGAACGCCCATCGAAAATCCCTGATTCTGTGGAGCATTGGTATGTTTTTCATGATTATCGGCGGAATGGCCAAATATGCGACGTTCTCCAACTCCGGTCAGTCGATCAATGACCTGATGTCGACCATTCCGGATTCCATCAAAGCCATTCTGGGATTCGGCCATTTTGATCTGTCCAAAGCCAGTGGGTTCTACGGAATGCTGTATGTGTATCTGGTCGTGATGGCCACCATCCATGCGTCCATGCTTGGCGCCAATATTATCTCGAAAGAAGAAAGGGACAGGACCACCGAATTTTTGATGGTCAAACCGATATCGCGCAGCCGGATTGTCACATCAAAGCTGCTGGCAGCCCTGGTGAATGTCCTTATTCTTAACCTCGTCACATTGCTCTTCTCTATTTCGATTCTGGGGAAATACAGCAATGGCGAAGCGATTACCGGAGAGATTCTGACCTTGATGCTGGGAATGTTCCTTTTGCAATTGATTTTTCTGTTTATCGGAACCGGAATCGCATCGGCAAGTAAAAATCCGGCGGTACCCGCTTCCATCGCCACCAGTATTCTACTGGTCTGCTATATATTATCTGTTATTGTCGATATCAACGACAATCTTGCCTTTTTAAAATACATCACCCCCTTCAAGTACTTTGACGCGCAAAGCATGATCTCCGGGGGAGGCTTGGATCCACTGTTCATTGGATTGTCAGTAATTATTATCACAGGGCTTGTATGGGGGACTTATGCCTTGTATAGGAAAAGGGATTTGAAGGTCTGATCCGGCGTTTTCAAGCCACTTTGATTTTACAAGCGGATTCAATGCTTTGAATGCGTTATTTTTTGACTGCTGTCCATTTCCCGCTCATGAATCCGGTAAGGTCATAATCGCCTTCGATCTGGGTCGGAGAAACCATTTTGCCATTCTTGAGGAAAACATACTCGACTGGGCTGCCTTGCTCATTCACCCCAATGGCGGTAAAAACAAATTCTCCGTCTTTGATTTCCAGCCGAAGCTCCCTGATATCCCCGTTTCCCTCCAGATATCCGGTGTTGGATCCGACAAAGGTCAGCGGACCCTGATAAATGGTTCCGGTCTCATCCGTCTTCTTCAGGTCAAGCGTATACTCGAGCGTTGTTCCGACAAAGGTGAAATTATCCACGGCAGAAGGATCGATCGGATCGCCGCCCAGCGCTTCGGCTATCGGAGAAATGATAAACTGGATCAGCCCTTTCATAATCGCTACAATAAACGATTTGAAGAATTTATTCTCTTCCTCCACTTCCATGGTCAAGCCCCAGGCTCCGCCCAGTTCGCCAAGGTTGGTCGAAATGGCCACGGTATCTTCCGCGCGGACTATATTGCGTTTCAGATCGATCAGCCGGACCGTTGCAGTGTATTCTTTCTCTTTTTTATAGGTGTGTTTCATCTCCAATTTTCTGTTAAGGGTTGCAGGAATGATCTTCCCTTCCTCATCTTCTTCGTCTCCGAACGTCCATTCCAGCTTATACCGCTCCGGCGCATTCTTGATTTCGGCGGTAAATGCCACTTTTTCTCCTGGCATGATCGTGGTGCGATCGGCTGTCAATATAATTTCGGTATCTTCCTGTTCAAAAACATACGACTCGCTTTGAACGGTTTGCAGTCCGGGATAGGTGACTGTATATATCGCATCGTCCAGCTCGACGGTATAATCAATCGCCGCGCCTCCGAGAGAAACCTTTTTTTCCGCTCCCAGGGGCAGATAGAAGGTTGGTTGTCCGTCCGTCATTTCTCCGGTGTCAGGATCCTGATATTTTGCGATTGTCCCATTGATGTATTCCACGCTGCATAGTTTCTTATTGGATGAACCGCGTATCCGCCAGATCTCTCCGGGACCGGAATACTGGATCGCTGAGCCGATCGCCTTCCACTGGGGATCCGATTCGATCTTGTGGGTGATGGCTCCCTCCATCTGATATTGTTTCAACTCTTCCGCCCCGGCTTTTTTTGCTTCATCCAGCAACGCCGCGTCAGGAGTTTCTTCCGTCAATTTCTGGGTGGATACCAGAGTCGGGAAAAAGAGGTCCATCGCCTTTGCCGTAGAGGAAACGGCAAGCGGCAGCAAAACTTCCGCCTGTGCGATGGCAAATTCCTTCGTGATTTCGTAATTGTCATAAACCCAGTCCGGAACCACCTGGAACATCGGTACTTTCTTTCCACCGAACGTCGAATACCAGGTTTTAACCCCGTCTTTGCCGGTTATTGAGGTCATGGTGGACAAATTGGGCGAAGAATAGGATTTTTCACCGTTATACGGAGTGATTCCCGACTCAATATCCGCAATGGTATCCGCGGAATAAAAGCTCTTGTTCGTCCATGTCGCCAGAGACGCCATCAGGTCTTTCACCGTCGACCCTGCGCCATTGACCGAAAATCCGTCCGTTCTGCCGAATTGGACGAGGCTTCTGGCTACATCCTCGACGATAACCTGTTCGGTGATCTCCCATAATGGATGGGAGTCATTCCTCACATGGGAAGGCTGGGTCATATCGGCTACCAGATGCATCACCTCGCCCAGTCCCCGGATGGCTTTCCCGAGATATTTGTTGCGCATTTCCTCTACATCAGCCGGCGTTCCGGCGAAATCCCTGAAATTGCTGGACGCGGCGATCGGGCTGACTGCGGAGTCGGAAGCGATTTGAAGGCTTTTTCGATAGTTGTTCATTGCATTGACGAGGGAGTATGGATTGTCCTCCCTGCTTGTCGCCCACTCCGTGGCGGGGATGGCTTCATATACCATTCCATGTACGCTGCTTTGATCGGTCAGTTCATGCTTGCCGGATAAAGCAAGCGGGTCATAGAAATGCTTCACGGAAACATATACATTGGGCTCGTCCGCGGAAAATCCTCCGAGAATGATGTGCTGGGCCGCCTCCAGGTAGGACCATCTCTGATTATACGTGATGGCGAACTTGCCGGAAGAGGTCACAACTGGAGCATCCACCATCCGGTTCAGGTTGATGGCCGCATTTTTATATTTTGCGGATTTTGCATAGGATGATTCGAACCGTTTCACGGCAGCCTCGTTGATCACCTTATGCGCCGGCTGTTCCCATGCGAAACAGGCAACTCCTGTCGCCTGGCTGATCAATGCAAAAACCAGGAGCAGGCTTACGGTTTTTTTCATGAAAGATCCACGGTTTTTCTGATTGGATTGAATCATAGAGAACTCACCACCCATCCTTGTTCTGTTTTGACCATTACGATTGTAAATCCGCTGGAGGTCCCGCTGCTTGTCTTCGTTTTGCCAACCGTTACGGTCGCCATCCGCAATGTTGCATAATTTCCGCTGTCGGTGCTCAAGTACGATATTTCCATCGTCTTCAAAGCTTCCACCAGCACAGGGATTTTCGCATCCTCTTTTATCAATAAATCCTGGATTTTCTGTTGTTCCTCGGCATAGACAAAAGTCATCGCTGTGGCAAGATCTTTCTTTCCCAGCGCATCCGCGAAGCTTGTGAGACAGGTCTTGATGTCATTTTCCTCTTTGGAAAAACCGGCTTGTTTCTTCCATTCCGAAGACGCATTCGCCAGTTCGCGCTCCCGCCAGTATCCCGTCACTTCACCCGCTTTCCATACGCCGAACCCCAGAACAAGCACGACCACAAGGCACGCCACCCCCAGTCGCACGCGTTTTGCCCATTTGGGAAGAATTCTCTTCTGCTTCCTGCGCTTCTTCGTTGACATTGGATTTGAATTGGCGTATTGCATGCCCTGCGCAGGATCTGGATTCATATTGTATGCACCCGGATTGTATGCACCCGGACCGGGAGTCTGAAAAGAATGCCATTGCTGCTGGGCTTGTGCGAGGGACAGGCTCTGCTGCGTTGTCCCGTCAACGATGCCGTCGTTTGTGTACAATTGCCCCTGTGATTCCATGGAAAGCATCTGCTCGGTTGTATAGGGTCCGTATTGCAAATTATTGCGCAAGATATACCAATTGCCCATTTCATACCTCGACTTCATTTATTTTGTAATCTGGAAGCTGTTCAAGAAATTATTGCAAAAAAACAAAATACTCCACTTATGTCCAATGTCCCAATCCTCTTGCTATACGAATATAGACGAGTCAATTGTCAATTTTTATAAGTGGAGCTTTTATTCCAAACTGAAACGATAATTATTTAATAAGGGTAAACAGGGTCCCGATGACTGGAAGGGGTACTTGCTTTTCGTTGTAGGCGTTCACCATGCCATAGATTGCGAGAACGAATACCGCAAGGCCGAACAGGGAGGATAAGAAATACAGGAATGGAACAGCAAAAGTGATGATGCCGAAAAGGATGCTGCCTGCGATGGAAGTAATCAATAACAGCAATCCCTGGTTCGCATGAAATTTACCGACACTGGAATTCGGGCATACAACCAGTGGAAGGAAAAACAGGATTCCGAAATAAGCCAGAACAAAAATGATCTTGTTGCTGCTGTCGGTCGCATTCGACGCATTATATTGCCCTGCCGGCGGTGGTGTGTTCGTGGTGTACTGCTGGTAAACAGGGGGCGGCGTGTTTGTCGAGTTTTGTTGCTGTCCTGCATCTGCCTGCTGCTCAAGGGGAGCGCCGCAGCCATCACAAAATTTCATTTCGTTTCCAACTTCTTTTCCACAATTTTTACAAAACATTTCTTTTACCTCCAAAATTTCATTATTTTATGCTATGTTATCCAGTATGATTTCGGAAAAACATGTCTTCTAATGTAAGTATATATTATTTGAATTAAAAATCAATAGAATATCGCGGAGTGATTTTATGTTTTTGATTTTTTATATTTCACGATCTTCTGGTGTATCGCGAATCGCCGTTTGAATTTTTTTGGAAAAGTGTTATAGATTTCTTCTGCGACAGGAGCCCATTTTTCTGCGATGGGGGCTGTTTTCGCCGCAAGGCTCCCTGCGTCTTCAGGCGAGTTGATCTCCGTGGATTTCGCTCCTGATTCTTCTACAACCGCAACCAGCTTCTGCGGCATGTCGATCAGAGGACAGGAACGCAGTGGATTATCGGAGAAAGGCTGTGCCTCGCGGAACGCTCTGAAAAATGGAGAACGAAGCGCATCTTTCAATGAAGTGGTATGAATATTGCTGTCAGAATAATGACAGAATGCACAAGGCTCGATGTCTCCTCTGGAATTGATATGGACAAACCCGGTGCTGGCCGCCACGCAGCCTGCGGCAAGATGCCCGTTATTCCAGAAGTCGATAATCGTCATTTTCTTTCTTTCATTGTATCGATTGATCTTCTCCCTGACATAAGCCCGCTGTTCCGGCGTGCATACAAGAGAGAGGTCCGCGTTGTTTCCGACCGGGATATAGGTGAAGAGCCACCCCATTTTACAGCCTTTCTCCAGCATGAAATCCAGAAATTCATCGCTCGCAATCACTTGATAATTTCTGGAATGGTAGCAGGTTGAAAATGCAAACTCGATGCCCCGGTCTCGAAGGATATCCATTGCCTTGACTGCTTTGTCGTAAACGCCCTGTCCCCGCCTGAAATCCGTATCTTCCCGGAATCCTTCAATGCTGATGGCAACCGTGAAATTACCCAATTCCGCGATTTTATCGGCGAAAGCCTCGTCAATCAGCAATCCATTGGTAAAAGCGCTGAACGATATTTTCTGATGCGCTCCGCAAAGACGGACCAGGTCCTCTTTCCGTACAAGCGGCTCTCCTCCGCTTAAAAAGCAGTATCCGATCAACAGTTCCTCCGCCTGGGTAAGAATATCATCAAGCGTCTCATAGGAAAGGTCGTCATGGCGGTTATACCCGGCAGCCCAGCAGCCGGTGCAATGAAGGTTGCATCGGCTTGTCGGGTCCAGCAGCAGGCATCTCGGGACATAGCATTTGTAACGGTTGCCCATCCGGATCTGTTCGATTGCTTTAAAGTGGTCGTTGGACAGGATCGACCACAGATCCGTCTTGCTGAAGAATTTTGACACAACATCGATAAAGTATTTATGATGGGGAAAAGCAGGGATTTTTTCTTTTCGATTTCTTTTTCTATTTCCTTTTCTATTTCCAGTTGTTAAAGTCATTGCATTTTCTCATTTCTGTACAGCCAGATTATGCGTTTAATTTTTGGGTGTGATATTGACCTCGGTCGGGATGGTCCCTTCAAAGACAAAACCATCTCCCTGCACACCGGCGTTGTCAATCTGCAATCCGGGTATGACGGTGATGAAACGGTTCAGATAATCGGAGAAAACGTCCAGGTTGTCTCCTTTGAGATATTGGCCCGGCACACCGACCGGTCCGACTTTGATCTCCTCC
>CAZJXH010000110.1:0-11562 GCA_964549475.1 uncultured Oscillospiraceae bacterium | reverse complement strand
CTTTTCGCCGTCTGCCGCAAAAGAGGGATTCCCATTTTCACTTTTATCAACAAAATGGACCGGGCGGCGAAAGATCCATTCGACCTGATGGATGAACTCGAAAAAGTGCTGGGGCTCCATGCCACTCCCATGAACTGGCCGATCGGCACCGACGGGGATTTCAAAGGCGTCTACAACCGCGAAAAGAATCAAATCGAGCTTTTCGATTCCTCTGTGGGGGACCATGGCGCAAGCGTGGTTGCAATCAAAGCGAGCTCTCTGGAAGACGAGTCTCTGACGAAATTAATCGGGACTTATCACCATGAGCAGTTGAAAAGCGAAATCGATCTTTTGAATATTGCCGGGAATCCGTTTGATATGGATAAGATATTGCAAGGAGAGCTGACCCCGGTTTTCTTTGGAAGCGCAATCACCAACTTCGGGGTGGAACCCTTTTTAAAAGCTTTTCTTGCCATGGCCCCGTCTCCCGGCCCCCATAAGACGTCAACCGAAATGGTCGATCCCTATGCGGATTTTTTCAGTGGATTTGTATTTAAAATTCAAGCGAACATGAATCCGGATCATCGGGATCGGATGGCTTTTATCCGCATCTGTTCCGGGAAATTCGAAAAAGGTCTGGAAGTGAAGCACAGCCGCGAGGGAAAAACCATACGGCTTTCCCAGCCGCAGCAATTCATGGCACAGGAGCGCAACATCATTGAAGAGGCATACGCCGGAGATATCATCGGCGTTTTCGACCCGGGGATCTTCAGAATCGGCGACAGCATCGCTTCCGACAACAAGACGATACAGTTTGAAGGAATCCCTGTTTTTCCGCCGGAACATTTCGCACGGATCGCTCCGAAAGACTCCATGAAGCGAAAACAATTTCTGAAAGGCATCGAACAGCTTTCTCTGGAAGGTGCGATTCAGCTCTATAAACAGCCGGATATCGGGACGGAGACCTACATTGTCGGAGTGGTGGGCGTTCTTCAGCTCGAAGTCCTGGAACACCGGCTCAAATCGGAATACAACGTGGACATTTCGCTGTATTCCCTGCAATACCGCCAGGCACGATGGATCAAATTTTCCGAAAAAAGCCTGGACAAGGACCCTAAAGCACTAACGATCACCAGCACGAGCCTGGTTGTAATGGATCATGACGACATGCCCGTCATCCTGTTTGAATCCGAATGGGCGATTCAATGGGCGATCGACCGGAATCGAGGCCTTGTCCTGGAGGAGATTCATGACAGCACAGGGATGGAATAACCCGGATTCCAGCAGAATCACCAAAAGTCTTTATTCTTCCAATCGATTTATTGATTAAGAAACCGAAATAGGGTAAAATGATTAGACAATCAAATAATTTGTCCAATGGCAGGAGAAAAAACATGAACGACTATGACAGCAGAGTAAATGAATTACTCGTTCGGATTTTTGATGAGATTCTCATTACAGAGCAAAAAGCCTTACAAGTCGGGAATTTCGGCGAATTGTCGGTTGTGGAAATGCATACGCTGGAGGGAATCGGCCTTTATGATTCCAAGACAATGACCGAAACCGCAACAGAATTATCCGTGACGACCGGCACCCTTACGGTGGCAATCGACAAACTCGTCAAAAAGGGATATGTGGATCGTCAGAGAGACACCCTGGACAAGCGAATCGTGCGGATACAGCTGACCCGGAAAGGGAAGCTTGCCTACCGGCTCCATCTCAAATTCCATACATTGCTGGTCGACCGAATTACTGTGCCACTGGCAGAAAACGAAAAAAACCTGCTGATCAAAGTCTTATCCAGTGTGGCTTATTTTATTCAGGAACAAGACGAGAAATATCTCGAAAACGCCCTTAAAGGAGAAAATGCTCCTAAAGGAGAAAACGCCCCTAAAGGAGAAAACGCCCTGAATGGCGATGACACCAGATCCAGAACAAAATGACGGAAGAAAGACGACGGAGTACGATTATGAAAGAAGTAAACAGAAATGATGTCAGAAACACCCTGTTTCGTATTATGGGATCGGTCCTGGATATCGATGTGGAATCCATTACAGAAGAGAAAGAACTGGAAACGGATCTTCGAATCGATTCCCTGGCACTGTATGAGATTGTTGTCGACATTGAAGATACCTATTCTCTACGCATTTCGAACGATGAGGCGGATGATCTGAAAACGGTTGCGGAAGCCGTCGACTTTATCGTCGAAAAGCTGGAACACGCATAAATACGTCAAACACGAAACGCGCCTGTTTTGAGATAAAATGGCTGAAACGAAACAATGGAATAGAAAATTCGGTTTTCCGGGAATAATCCATGGATGGTCTGCAAACAGTCCGGGAATAGTCAAGAGAAGAAGGGTGTATTATGCAAATAGTCAAGGGAAAACAATTTTTTAAGATCCGTGAATTCAGTGATTTGAAAGAGATGTTTCAACAAAGTCTGTCGATATATCGCAATCAAAAGGCATTCGTATTCCGTAAAACACCGAAGGATCTGCCGGATAGCCGCACATACCAGGAATTTTATGATGAAACGCTTGTGCTGGGAACCGCCCTTGTGGCAAGTGGCCTGAAAGACAAGAAAATCGCGGTGATCGGGGAAAATTCCTATTTATGGTGCCTGTCCTATTTCTCCATTATTTGCGGAGCGGGCGTCGCTGTTCCTCTTGACCGGCTGCTGCCGGAAGAAGAAATCCTGTCGCTGCTTGAACGCGGCGAAGTCGGCGCCATTGTTTACGATGGCGCTTTTCATGAGACGATGAAAAAGGCGGCGGTCCAATACCCGCAGATTCGTAAATTCATTTGCATGAATTCATTCAAAATCAAAGGAAGCGTATCCGACTTTACACCGGGCGGCCTTTTTACAACAGTAGAAGAGCTGATGGCGTACGGAGGCACTCTCTTGAAGAAGGGGGATTTCCGGTATCGCGACGCCGTCATTGACCCGACGGTGCTGATGTCTTTGCTCTTCACCTCCGGAACGACAAGCCAGTCCAAGGCGGTCATGCTCACGCACAAGAATCTCTGTGCGGAAATCAAGGCCCTTGCCGGAGTCGAGCATTTCGATCCCTGTACGAAAGTCCTTTCGGTCCTGCCTCTCCATCATACCTTCGAGAACACCTGCGGATTTGTCGGCGGGTTCTATTTCGGATTCTGCATCCACGAATGCGACGGGTTGCGGTACATCCAGAAAAATATGGAAGAATACAGGATAAACTGCCTGATCGGGGTCCCGTTACTATTTGAGAGCTTTTACGTCAAAATCAAAGACGGAATAAAAAAGCAGGGAAAAGAGAAAAAAGTCCGTATTGCAATCAAAATTTCCAATGTATTGCGAAAAGTCGGAATCGATCTGCGGAAGAAATTGTTCAAGGACATCACCTCCAAGTTCGGCGGGGAGTTCAAGATGGGCATTTGCGGAGCCGCGCCGGTCGATCCGGAAATCATTCGATTCTTTGACGGAATCGGTGTCCGAATTCTGCAAGGATATGGTCTGACTGAAACGTCGCCGGTTGTCGCAGGATGCAACGCCAGGGCCTTCGTCGTCGGGAGTGTCGGACATCAGCTGACCGGAGTGGAGGTCGCCCTCGATAACGAGACTCCGGGAGAAGAGGGAGAAATCCTTGTCCGAGGAGATATTGTCATGCTCGGGTACTACAAGGATGAGGAAGCAACGAAAGAAGCGATTGATGAGAACCGCTGGTTTCATACAGGAGACATCGGACGAATCGATCCGAAGACAGATTGTTTATATATCACAGGCCGTATCAAGTCCATGATTGTATTGAAGAACGGAAAGAAAATCTTCCCGGAAGAAATCGAGCATCTTCTCGGGCAATTTGATTTTGTGAAGGAGTCTCTCGTCTGGGGACAGACAGAAGCCGACGGGGAAGTGAACGTCTGGGCAAAGGTCGTCATCGACAAAGAAAATCTGGAATCCCAGGGAAGCACATTCCATGACGAAGGCTGGATCAAAGAGAAAATGGACCAGATTATCCGGGAAGTGAACAAGAAAATGCCATCGTTCAAGTCCATTAAATATTTTATTTTCGGTGAGAAAGAAATGGAAAAGACCACGACGAAAAAAATAAAACGGACAATCGAGCTTGCCTCGATCAATAAGATTCTGGAAGAGAACAAGATCAAAATCCGAGATTTCACCGGGAAGAACATTGATGCGATCCGGCATCTGATCATTCCCGAAAAATCCGCTCCTGAAACAAAAAACAAGGAATCCGCCCCTCAGAATGAAACGGGTTTCTCCAAAGACGACAAAAACCAATCCGGAAAATAATACCGGATCGACAGGGGATTCCGGCAATAGAAAAGCAAACGTCAGGAAACCGGACAGTAGAAAAGCAGGCAGCAGGGAATCTGTAATGAAATCTGACAGTAAAACAAGATGAGGATTTGTCAACCTTGTAATGAAAAAGGGTATAATGGAAGCGAGAAAGTATTGCAATGGGGGGCGAATTTTTGGAAAATTCTGAGCAAAAAAAATTCATTTTTATTATGAATCCTACTGCAGGGAAACACCAATCCGTTGAATTGAAAGAAAAAGTGATCAGCAAATTTGAGTCCGAGGGGAAATTAGAGCAATGCATCGTGCGATTCACCGAACGTCCGCTTCATGCGACGGAAATGGCAAGAGAATATGCGGAATGCTATGGAAACGATGCAATTATTTATGCCTGCGGAGGCGATGGAACCGTTAACGAAGTCGTAAACGGAATCATCGGCACAGAAGCCATCCTGTCCGTGGTGCCCGCGGGAACAGGGAATGACTTTGTGAAAACACCTTACAGCAATTGCGACCCGCAATATGTGATCGAAAATATTTTTCAATACAAACTGAAGAAAATTGACTCCGCCACATTGGATGGCAGGACATTTGTCAATATATCCTCCCTTGGGTTCGATACAATTGTCGGCGACACAGGCAAGAGGATCGTTGCCAAAGTCAAGTTTCTTGGCGGCTTTGCCTATTTTATAGCCATTTTTGTCTGTCTGTTCCGTAAAAATTATTCCCACATGAAATATCATCTTGAAACGGTGGACAGCCAGGGAATCGAAACCGTCTATGAAAAAGAGCTGGATTTTGTATTGGCGGCGATTGCAAACGGCCAATACTACGGCGGCATGTACCATCCATGTCCTACAGCGGATCTGTCCGACGGATACCTTGACGTTTGTATCGTCGACCGGCTGAGCATTCCGAAAATTTTATCGATGATCCCGAAATACATCAAAGGAACCCATCTCAGTGAATCAGTTGTGACTCTTTTAAAAGTAAAAAGAGGGACGATCGTTGGTGCCGGAGACAAGCTTCTCGTGAATTGCGACGGAGAATCCTATGTCAGCGAAAAAGTGATATTCGAAATTTTCCCGAACAGCATCAACCTGGCTTATTATTAACTAAAATATACTTTCCACTGAAAGCTCACTCAGAAGATTCATACAATAAATTCATTTTCCGGAAATGCTCAGGAGAGAAGTCCCTGGTCGGCTTTTTCCTGCATATCCTGCATCCATTGCGTCAAGACCAGGGTCATGTCTTTTGCTTTTGCATAATCCGCAGGGAAAAGCGGCTTGCCGTAATACAAGGTGACCCTTTTCCTTCTGAAATGTTTCCAGTCAAAAGGTTTCGGGAATTTCATATGCCGATTGAACACATCATAACCGCCATAAATATATACAGGAAGCAGGGGGCAGTTCGCTTTCTTTGCCAGATAGCAGGCACCATCCTTGAGCTCACCGAGTCTGCCGTCCGGCGATCTTGTTCCTTCCGGATGGAGCAGAAGAATCTGCCCTTCTTCCAACTGCCTCTTGGCAAGAATAAGCGCCCGCACCGGATTGCCGAAACGGTCGGCGGCGATTCCGCGTCCCACTTTCATAATCAAGCGACCGAGCCAGCCATGGGAGTCTTCAAGCTCTTTGGCCGCCATGCAGCACATAAGGTTGAAATGTTTGCGGGACAGATAGGAGGCAACCCACATTCCATCGACATAAGTCACGTGGTTCGGAGAAATGATGTAGGGCGCATGAGTCGGAATATTGTCGGTCCCGTGCGCTCGAAGACGGATACAGATTCTGGACACAAGCATTCCAAGGAAATTACCGATCTCCCCTGTCATTCCGCGATCGACGGGATAGCGACTGAGCATTTCGTGCGGGGGAGTCACGCCTTCACAAGCTGGAAGGACCTTTTTACTGTCTGCATGTTCCTGTACTTCTGCGGTGTTCATCGCACTGATTTTTCCTATATTGCCATTCTTTCTATCATTCATATCATTCTGATTATTCTCTATATGATCCCTGATCTCTATTTTTTCCTTATCGGTCATAAATCAGCTTGTTCCTCCCGGGACAATGCATCCTCTACCTGACGCATGTCGTTATTTATTTTATCTCTCAATCGTTGCACCCGATATATCCATGTCATGGCGCATTATTATAAAATGGAAATCAAATTTATTATATCACGAAATCCGGATAAAATAAAAAACAATTATGGCATACCCAGGACAACCCAGGACAATCGCCAACGAAAAGATATGGATTAGTGGAACATGGGTGCAATATGGGGACGGTTCTTATATTTCATTTTATTCCGTTTATGCAATATAAGAACCGTCCCCATATTGCACCCATATTCCATTCTGTTTATGCAACATAAGAACCGTCCCCATATTGCACCCATGTTCCATCTGTTACGAATCCATTTCTTTTCGTAAGCGGCTATTTTGTGGTATACCAAGGAATGAAACAGGAAATCAGCTGCATTCAAAATATTAATATTCAGTGAACAGCAGAGATTCTCTTGCGGAAATGCTGCAATTATGATATTCTGAAATTACTTCGATAATCAAATAAAAATTGAAAAGAATAAGGGGGAAAAATAGACCATATGCAAACGATAATGGGGAGAAGGTATTTCGAGGGACGAAAATTTTCGACGGTAATCGAGATGATCCGACAGACGGCCGCTTTATACGGCGAAAAGGATGCATACATTTATCGTAAAAATCCCGGCGGGGAAGAAATTCACAAGACGTACCGGCAATACCTGAAAGACATCGAATGCTTTGGGACCGCGCTTTTACAACTGGATGCATCCGGACAGCATATTGCGGTTTTAGGCGAAAACCGTTACGAATGGGCGGTTGCGCATTCCGCGATCACAAACGGAGTGGGTGTTTCAGTTCCTCTTGACAAGCTGCTGCCGGCGAACGAAGTGGAGAATCTCCTGGAACGCGGAGAAGCGGATATCTATATCTTCAGCCCGAAATTCTATCAGGACACAGTCGATATTTCAACCAGAAACCAGCGGATCCGTTATTTTATCTGCATGGATCTCTCAGAGGTAAAAGACGAGCGGACATGCGACCCGCGTTTTATCGACATGATTGGTCTGATCGCGAAAGGAAAATCCGCAATCGATGCCGGGAACCGTTCTTTCATTGATGCCCGCATCGACACCGAGGGGCTTTCCGCGCTGCTTTTCACGTCCGGCACAACCTCCATGTCGAAAGGGGTCATGCTGAGCCAGCGCAACATCTGTTCGGATATCTACGGGGTATCCGGAGTGATCCAGATCGCTCCCGGCTCAAGGACGTTATCTGTGTTGCCGCTGCACCATACCTTTGAAAACAGCGTGGGAATGTATATGATGCAATATTACGGGGCAACGATCTGTTTCACAGACGGGCTTCGCTATATCAGCAAAAACCTGGCGGAATGGAAGATCAATACGATCCTTGCCGTACCCCTTCTTTTCGAGAATATTTACAATAAAGTCCAGGAAGTATTGGAAACGACCGGTAAAAAAGCTCTTGTCAACACCATGGTGAAAGTTTCCAATGTCACCTTGAAACTTGGAATCGATCTGAGAAGGAAACTGTTCAAACAGATTCTTGCCGGATTCGGCGGAGAGCTTTCGCTTGCCGTAAGCGGAGCCGCTGCGATCGATCCGAAAATCGTCCAGGCGTTCACAGACTGGGGCGTCAAGTTCTACCAGGGCTACGGACTGACTGAGACTTCGCCGGTGTTGTCCGCGTGCAATGAGTTTGTCAATGTGATCGGCAGCATCGGGCACCCCATAGCGGAAGTGGAGCTCGGAATTGATACCGGGGATCCAAACCCCGGAGCCATCGGAGAGATTCTTGCAAGAGGCGGGAATGTCATGATGGGCTATTATAAGAACGAGGAAGCCACCGCGGAGGTGATGATGCCGGATGGCTGGTTCCGCACCGGCGACATGGGCTATTTCGACGAAAAAGGCTGCATTCATATCACCGGTCGGATCAAGTCCATGATTGTGCTGACAAATGGAAAGAAATGTTTTCCGGAGGAGATTGAAGCGCTGCTGAACCAGATTCCCGGCGTGAAAGAAAGCATCGTCTGGGGCGAGGAAAGTGCGAGGGATGCGGTGGACATTGTCGCATCCATCCTGATCGATCGTGAGAAAATGGCGAAATCCGCCGGATCTTCGGAAGATTTCACCCTGTCCTCCTGGCTTCAAACGAAAATAAAGGAAGTCAGCACCATGATGCCGGCCTATAAAACAATCAAATATTTTGTTATTACCGAAAAGGACTTTATAAAAACCACGACGCTCAAGATCAAACGGCCTGCGGTGATCCAGGAGATTCACAGCAAACTGCGGGAAAAGAACCAGACAATGAAAAGCGCTCATATGAAGAACATCGACTTTATATAAACAACAGACGGATTGGCGATTTTAAAAAATGGATGTGGATTGAATGTCCCCATCCATTTTTCAAATCTATTTATAAACTCGTTTGGCAATCCACTTGATTATTTTCCCAAAAAAACATATAATCTAAGAGCTTGGTTCCCGAAAGCGGATTCGGACTGCAAAGGAAAGTTGCCAGGCTCTTTTGACACATTGATGCTCTGATAGTCCAACGGATAGGACAACGGTTTCCGGAGCCGTTGATATGGGTTCGATTCCCGTTCGGAGCACCAACAATAAAATATTGCATGAGAACAACTCATGAGATGATAACCATAGCGGAATAAAACAGGGCGTTTCATATCACTATAAGGATTGAAACGCTTTTTGCAAAAACGGAGGTCTTGAATGAAAGCAGTTCTTATTTTAGAAGACGGACAAATCTTTGAAGGGGAGCGGATCGGTTCTGACCGGGACGTAATTTGTGAAATGGTCTTCAACACCGCAGTGACAGGATATGTAGAATTGCTGACCGATCCTTCCTACACCGGACAAGGGGTGGTCATGTCCTCTCCGATTATTGGGAATTACGGCGTTTTCGCAGAAGACGGGGAATCTTCCGGCCCGTGTGTGGAAGCATTTGTCCTGCGCTATCTGACTCCGATGCAAAATGATCCGCGAAACGCGATGGACCTCAATGAATACCTGAAGAAAAACGATATTCCGGGCATTGTCGGCGTGGATACGAGACTATTGACCCTGACCATCCGCGAAAAAGGGACGATGAAAGGGATGATCACAGGCAAAGATCCGGCGGATCTCGCAGACTGCCTGGAACAAATCCGACAAT
This sequence comes from uncultured Oscillospiraceae bacterium, assembly GCA_964549475.1. Classification (GTDB taxonomy): domain Bacteria; phylum Bacillota; class Clostridia; order Saccharofermentanales; family UBA5734; genus JBBQKF01. The sequence goes on along the minus strand of CAZJXH010000110.1, from coordinate 2,036 downwards.
TCACCTGCCCGAGCATGGTTCCTGAAGTCAGCATTCCGAAAATCAAGGAATACGTACCGGGAGACCTGGGACCCAAGGACCGGAATCATGACCGCATGGCTTCCATCGGCGAACGGCAGAAGGATTCGGGACAACCCTATAAAGTTGCGATGATGGATTTTGGCGCAAAATCCAATATTACCCGGTTGCTGTATAAATATAATTGCGATGTCACCTGGTATCCCTGGGACACCCCGGCGCAGACCATTCTTGCGGCTCATCCGGATGGAATCATGCTTTCCAACGGGCCCGGAGATCCGAAGGAATGCGGACAGACGATTCATGAAATCAAGAAATTATATGATTCGGATGTGCCGATTTTCGCCATATGCCTCGGGCATCAGCTGATGGCCCTGGCCGTTGGATTCGATACCTATAAACTGAAGTACGGACACCGTGGAATCAATCATCCGGTGAAGGATCTGATCAGCGGCCGCTGCTTTATCACGTCCCAGAACCATAGCTATTGTGTGCAGGAATCATCAATCGATCCTGCCATTGCGGCAGTCAGATATAAGAACATCAATGACCATTCGATTGAAGGCTTGGATTATAGGAACAAAAATATTTTCACGGTGCAGTTCCATCCGGAAGGCGCACCGGGACCGAAAGACACAGAGTTTTTGTTCGAACGCTTTGTGGAGATGATGGAAAAGAAGAGGAATCAATAATCCGGGGAGGGAGCCGTATTTTTGCCGAAATATCAGTGATTGCAGGGAAAAGCATGATCTTTCTGATGAGACGATTGGGAAGAAATGCGACAACACTGCCGGGCAAAGTGGCGCTTCGGCTTTATCGGAACTTACCCTCTTATCTTACCAAATATCAAAATGTCACGCTGATCACCGGAACGAACGGGAAGACAACCACAACAAAAATGCTGTGCTCTATTTACGAGTCCCTTGGATTTCGTGTCGTGACGAATGTTTCCGGGGCGAATCTGGCATCCGGCGTTGCAACAGCCATGATCGAAGGCCTCTCCTTTTCAGATATTTCAAACAAAGGAAATAAGGCGAAGGGCAAACCGATCCGCCTGATTCTTGAGATCGATGAAGCCGCTTTTGGCCGATATGCCGCATTTCTCCATCCCAAAGTGATCGCTGTGACGAACCTTTTCCGGGATCAACTGGACCGTTACGGGGAACTGTCAAAGACCCGGGAACTGATCCGAAAAGGAATTTTAGAATCCGAACAGGCGGATGTATTGCTGTGCGCGGATGATTCTCTGTGCGCATCCCTATCTCTTCCAAAAGATTTCATGCCGGATTCGTCCGGGAATCAACAGCTCCCCTCCGCCCAAAGGAAAGAACAAAAGAGAAGGATTTTGTTTTGCGGCATGGAAAAGGACTGCATGGTGCAAAACACATCAAACAGGAGTGCGACAACGGAAGCGGGGAACTGTGTTTTTTGCGGGGCCGCCTATCGGTACTCCCACCGGTCTTTTGGACATCTGGGATACTATCAATGCCCGAATTACGGATTTTCACGCCCCGAAACGGAATTCCACGGCGATTATGCAATGCTGCGGAACAATCAATACAAAACAGCCTTCCGGTGGAGCGCCCCGAAAGCCATGGGGGGCCGAGCCTCCTTCAAATCCAACAAAATGGGAATTATTCTTCCGATTCCGGGCGAACATAATGTTTACAACGCTATGACCGCGATTGGAGCGGCCTGCATGAATGGAACGGACCTGATGGATACAAAGAAGGGAATTCTGAAAACCAAAGCAGGGTTCGGGCGGATGGAACGTTTCTGGATCAAGGATCGGGAGGCGTGCATTGTTTTAGTCAAAAACCCGGTCGGACTGGAACGTGCTTTGGATTTTCTGGCGAACGCCACCGACGCCGGAAGCGTCTTGTTTCTCCTGAACGATGGAATTGCCGATGGCACGGATGTCTCCTGGATATGGGATGTTGATTTCGAAAGCAAGAAATTTCCGAGACAGTCCTTTGTCTCCGGAACCCGCTGCTATGACATGGCATTGCGGCTTCAAT
>CAZJXH010000109.1:11025-11605 GCA_964549475.1 uncultured Oscillospiraceae bacterium | reverse complement strand
TGTATTGAATATGCTGGCAATCTCCTCTTCCGGAAGATCCTTGTCGACAGGGACCACCACTGCGCCGATGGACATCAGGGCAAAGTAAGAACAAATCCATTCGCAGGAACTTTCACCGACCAAAGCAACATGCCGGTCCCTGCATCCGATGGAAATCAGGCCTGTTCCCATGCTGCGGATGGTATCTCTTGCTTTTGCATAAGTGATATGGACCGTATTCTTGTCCTGCGGGCTTTTCTTAAAAGAAATGGCGATCCTGTCGGGGTATTTTTTTGCCACATTCTCCGTCATCACCCTGAAATTTTCGAAAACGGTTGTTTCATACAATGGATAATTCTTGTTTTTCATGATAGCATTCTTCTCCTGTTTTGCGCCGGTGCGAAAGGTTTCTTCTATTTGGATCATATGATAGGATTATAGCACCGATGTTCTGCCGGGGAAACCTATTATTAAAAATAATCTCTATGAACAACCTTGAATAATTTCTGTAAACAACCTTGAATAATTTCTTTGAAACAATGGAATATTCCGGATGGTCAAAGCTCATGCCGGATGGCTAAAGCTCATACCGGATGGTCAA
>CAZJXH010000109.1:0-10925 GCA_964549475.1 uncultured Oscillospiraceae bacterium | reverse complement strand
AGCTCATGCCGGATGCTCAAAGCTCATGCCGGATGCTCAAAGCTCATGCCGGATGCTCAAAGCTCATGCCGGATGGCTAAAACCCATAACGAACGGTCAAACAGGTTAAAATAAATCGATTGTTATCCATCTTCTGTCCTTTCGGGATACTTTTTCCCGAAGGAATGGTTCTTTTTTGCAATGATCCAGGGAGTGTACAGAAAAACCCAGACAATCAAAAGAAGACCGCCCATAACGAATTGATACCCGGGATTGCTGAAAAAGTCCGCAGCCGGTTTTAAAAAATTGCCTTCCGGCGCGTAATGCAAAAACATGAAATTGCTGTTGATCCAGGTATTGACTATCACATCGACACCTGCCATCCCCAGCAGAAGAATAAGGCAGCGGGCCAGACGCCGGATTTCCGGCCGGAATCCGTCCCCCCGGATCCAGATCACCGGCAGCAGAATCAGAATCAGATGGTCCAGGATAAAAACGATGTAATAGAAATGCCAAAGCGGATAGGGTCCCATCCCCGGCATGATAAAGGTCACGATCGCACCCGGTATGCCACAGGCGTAGCCAAACTCTTTAAAAAACGGTTTCCGGCTAATAACCGCGATAAATTCCATGATGGCAGACAAGGAGCAAAGATGAAGCGGCAGCATTTCCGACGCATCGTAATGTCCGATAAGAATAACCCATATCCAGCGAAAAACATATCCGGAAGCAAGCAGGGCGGCAATAACCAGTTCCATCCGGCGCCGGAGAACGATTGTCTGTCTGCGATAGAGTGACGCTGCAAGGATAATGATCATCAGCGCGGCAATGGTCCAAGTCAGATGGGCTTTGCTGAATTGGGCGACCCCAATACCCGCCGGCAAATCCGTCTCATATTTCCAAAAATATTCCCACATGATGACACCCCCGTTTCCAAGAGTCTCTTGCGATAATCATTCTACTGATTTGGAAATAAATGTTTTTTTGGTTGCGGATTGATTCTTGATTCGTCTGTTTTCTTTTAAAAAATTCATGGTGTCCTTAAGCGTTGTCCTCATGTCCCGTGTCGTATAATTTAATTCCTTGTCCGCTTTCATATGGCTGAAATTGGTGTTGCCATAGAGGGTGTACAAACTGTAACTTGTAAACAACGGGGTACGGTGCAGGATCTTGTAATAAAGCTCCGTGAGAGGTGCGGCGATATGCAGAAACCATTTTGGCAGAATCGTTGTAATTCTTTTCCTTCCGCTGATCTCATGCAGCATATCCATCAATTCCACTACAGAATATACTTGATTGGACAGAATATAGCATTCCCCGTTTCGGCCCCGTTCAGCGGCGGAGATAATCCCCTGGGCGACATCGCGCACATCTACAAAGTCAAAGCCTCCATTGATCAATGCCGTCAGACTGCCGTTCAGATAATCAATCACCATCTGGGTCATATGCCCATTCCCATAATCGTTCGGGCCGATGATTCCGGACGGATGGACAATCACTGCGCGCAGGCCTTTAGGTAAGGCATCCAGGACAATTTGTGTCGCTTCGGCTTTCGTCTTTGCATATAGCCCTTCGACCGCATTCGGATTGAAATGGTTGACCTCTGTAATAACCTTGCTCCCCGGCAGTTCAGGCAGCGCATGCACCGAGCTTATGTAGACCAGTCTCGATACATTGTTCTCCATACATAATTCAACGATGTTTTTCGTTCCCGTCACATTGACATCAAATACATTTTGAACATATTTTGATGCGATTGTTACGATCCCTGCAGCATGAACGACGATGACCTCCCAGGACGGGTCGGTATCAAACAGAGGAATCAAGGAATTTTTGTCACGGACATCTCCATAAATCAATTCAATGCCGGTTCCGCTCAACGATATTGTTTTTTCGCTTGGCAATGCAAGGCAACGCACTCTTTCTCCCTGAGCCAGCAGTCTCTTTACCAAGGTGTTGCCCAGGTGCCCGAACGCTCCAGTCACAATAAATAATCTTGCCATTCTCCTTCCCCCTTTCATCAGACCGAATGAGAACGTTTTTTAATTCATCATGAAATCTATCCTACCAGTTCGACCTTGGTAGCCTCGTCGAAATTGAAGGTCTGGCTGACCTCAGGAAGATAAGTATCCGCATTATGCCAGGTAATTTTAATTTTTTGGCCTGCAACGAGGGTTTCTGTGTCCATCCCGACATTATGCAGAATAAAAAAGCTATGCTCGACTCCGTCATTTCCTTTAATATAAATATGCAGATAATCGCCCCATTCGATTTTTACGAACGTTCCGATGATTGTCTGATCCCCTGCGCCGGACGCGGACGACACAGAAGACGCTGCGGATGCGGATGCCGATGCTGATCCAGGCACGGAAGAGGAGACCGATGCATCCGTGCTTTTTTGTGCAGAGGAGGTTGAAGACTGTGTAGAAATCGTGGAAGACGCCTGTACGCCTGAGCTTGCCGAGGACGACGGCGATGGTGTTGGAATACATCCAGGGAGCAGAAGGGCTGATAACAGCAGTACGAAGAGGGCAGGAATAATGTTTTTAATTTTCATACATTTGCTTCTCCTTTAACTTTATTGGAAGACTGTTTTACACATGACAATTATAGCATATCCGATCTTTTTAGGATATAGGAGGCAAATATCCGATTATTCCGATCAATAACTGCATTTTGATTGAAATTCATCCTATAATAAGGTAAAATCATTACAAAAAAGAGATTGCCTGTCAGCCTTTTAAATAATAATGTGCTATTTTACAATGCGAAAGGTAAAGCAATGACTCCATATGTTTGGGTTTCCCTTATTTTAATTATTTTAATCTGGTTTGCGGATCTGGTCTTTGACTCCCTCATGAAAAACAGGGTCTTTAAACGATTCTGTTCCAGCCGCCTTGCGCCAAAGGCTTCTTCCGGGAGAAAGCCCGGGGCGGATGACAGTCGTCTGTTCAAGCTGAGACGAAAGCTGGCGGGCGGGCTTATTGTCGTGAAAAAGCTTACGGCCCGGTACAACAAAAGTCTGTTTGAATTTTACAGACACGACCTGGAAGATGGCGATACCAAGACATTCGCCATCGGATTGGGGTTTCTGAAGCTTTTTTGGATCTTTATGCTGGCTAATTTTTTCGGGAGTGTTTTAGAAACTTTCTGGTGTTTTCTGTCCATCGGTCATTTCGAAATGCGTACAAGCATGGTATACGGTTTTTTCATTCCCATTTATGGATTCGGAGGAGTGATGATGTCGATATGCTTATGCCGGTTTTATAAATACAAAACCTTTTGGATTTTTCTCGGCGGTGCGGTCATCGGGGCTGCAGTCGAATATGCAGCCAGTGTGTTTCAGGAGGTTTTTTTCAAATCAAGATCCTGGGATTATAGTGATACGCCATTCAATCTTGACGGACGCACCAACCTGATGTTCGCATTGATCTGGGGCGTTCTCGGAGTAGCCTGGGTCAAGCTTTTCTATCGCATTTTATCCATCATGATCGAAAAAATTCCAAAAAAGATGGGGTTGATTCTGACTGTCATGTTATTTACCTTTTTCATTCTTGATTCGGGAGTGACAACAGCGGCGCTATATCGGCAGATAGAGCGCCATAAAGGGCATCCTGCGACCAATGTGTTCGAAAAATATCTGGACTATAATTTTCATGATGGCTATCTTGACTGGGTTTACCCTCATATGAGATATATCAAGAAATAACAATTTCTTCGTAAATAAAATGTCCATCGCTCTCAATGATAAAATCTCTGGCAATCCATGCATTTCCTGATATTCCCCAGCGAACCGGCTTTGCATATTGTTTCTCTTTCTCTTCCGAGCAATTCATTCGGAGAAATCCTTAAATTAATAGCTATTCGTTAAATAGTTCAGTAAATTTTTTTTGGATGCTGTATTAAACACTTCAACCGTCATATCCGGAAATTGCGAGGCGTCATACAAAAACAGATACCGCTCTGTCTCCGCCAGATAAAACCCGGGAATAACCTGGTACAGCTTCTCTTTCAGCACATTTCCCACAGCAAAAGGTTTCCCGTATTCGAAGCTGTCATTTTCGCATCGGTCGGTGAACCACCATCCATTAAAGCCGGATAAAGCGCTTAAAAGATAGGAATTTTCAATATCCATTGCGGATTCTTCCCAGGAAGCCTCATCCCTTTTATAGGACAGGCAGGCAATATTCAATTTTAATTTCTCCTGATATTCCTGTGCTTTTGCAATCTTTTCCCAGAAATTATCCGGGTATTCATCATACCCGTCAATTCTTGTCAGAAAGCTTTCCAGCAGATACCAGTCCCCTTCCCCCAGCGCACTCTCGGATTGATTTGGATTATGGACAGCATCCGCTTCCATCCCGAAAGCATCCTCAATATGCCAGGCATTCACGAAACACTTAAGCCCGATGCTGTGTGCATAGATCACTACCGTATTCTGTCGTTCCCTGGTTTCGCCATAGTCATAGCCAAATTGGTCGATAAAAACGCCATACCATCCATTTTTCTTGATATTATCCAGTTCACTGGTCAATGATTCCAAGGGCGGCAGGACGTCTCCTCCCATATCGATATATCCGAAAATCTTCACTTTACTTTTAATCCCATCGGCGACAAGGATTTCTTTGTCTGCCAAATGGCCTGGCTCGGCGCATATCAGGTACTTGAACCGGGACAGGATTTCAATCGCATGGTCTACATTATCAATGTTTTGCACACGATACAGGCTGTTATAAACAAAAGAAACCAGGGATGCGTTGAGGTTCCCTGAAGGAATGGTCCATTCAACCGGTTTCGGCTTTTTATAAATTTTCTTGACTATGGACGAGGAAATGGAAGCGCTGCCGGAGCGAGAGGTCGTTGAAAAAGCCATGCAGCCTTGGCAAGAAAGCAGGAAGGAAAAGGACAGTAACAACCCGAATATAGGCAAAGCTCTTTTGCCCAATCCCGTCTTTTTCCTTTTTTTTATCATCACGCCCATTGCGCCTGTTCCTCCAATTACTCCCATCGGGCTTCATGAAATCGCATAATCATCCGATCAAAGAAACAACGATGCAGCAGTCATGTTCTTTTTGTTGACAGGATCATCCCCCATGTATCATCATAACAATTAAAAACCAAGGAGTAAATAAAAAGAGCAAACAGAATAAACGAGGTCAGAATTTTTATTTTTCCACTTTGTCGATTTCTTTTTCGATCTCCGAGATATTGGCAGCTCCTTTATTTGAAGACAAATACATTGTAAATGAATCGGTCGCATCCAGGTATACGCTGGATTGATCCGCACGCACATCCAGGAGATGTCCGCCTTTTGTCTTATCATCCGACAAGAAATGCAGATGATATCCGGAAACATTGACGCCGCCGACATATTCCGGGCACCAGAAACCGATCAGGCTGCCTTTTATGTTGCTATATTCAAATGTTGGCTGATTTTTTGTCACTTCCGACAAGATCGGATAGGGTTTCTGCTGTTTCGGCACTGAACGGGTTTTCACATATTGGAATGTCGCATCGATTCGAAACGCATAGAACAGTTCTTTGTTTTCAATAAGCTTATCCAATTCCAGCTTCAGGGAATCAAAACTGATGACAGGACTGATTTCTTTTGAGATATCTTTATCTAAGAATGTAACGGCGGCAAAGGGAACCGACTCAAAACCCCCGATTTCTTCAACCTCTCCGGTGGATTTGACTTTATAAACCTTGCTGTCGATCATCACAAGTTCCCCGTCAAGGGCATCGAATGTGCCGATGCCGACATCTCCATTCGCTTTCAGTTCCTGTACTTTCTGTATTCCGTCATAATTTCCTGCAACAAGGGAATTTATTGTAGAGACCTGATATAAAATATCTCGTTCCTTCAAAGGCTTGTTTCCGCCAGAACTGTTGACACAGCCGGATAACAAGGCTAGACATATGATTGCCAGAAATATCGACATCCCTGTTCGTATTTTCATGAAAAAGCCCCCTTCAGAAAAATCTATGATAAGAAAACGGCAGTCCTGCAAAGTCTTCCCTAACAGCCTGACACCCACGGTTCTTTCCTTGGTTCTTTTAATATCATCCGTGGAAATACGGGACATTGTTCACGGAAGCGATGGTCTGCGCCACCCAGTTTGCCTGCTCTTCGCTTCCGACAGGAATTGGAATGTGGCATACATGCTGCTGGTATCCATATCGCTGAAGAATCTCATACTGCACTTCAATAAAAAGATTGCTTTCAATGCTGATAAAACTGACGCCGGTAATCCGGGTCATCGGGGCTTTCCATTGTGTATATTCACCCATCACCCATGCGCTGAACGGGCTGACAAAAACCTCGGGGGGCGATTTTTTCATCTTTCGATAAGCAGAACCCGGCGCGGCAAGAGCAACAATGACGATCAGCAGGAGCACACTGCCCATGATTGCCAGGAACCCTGAAGCCTCTTCTAAATCATCAAATCCAAATACCACGAAAATACCGCTGATCACCACGAAGAAAGCAACAACGATCAAAAGCAGGGCTCTGTTCCTTTTCTTCCGCTCCCTATATTCCGCTTCGGCTTTCACCATCTGCTCGGTTGTATCGAATGTCCAGTGCGCCAGAAGCTCTTTCTTCTGGAACATACGATCAAGACGCTTCGCCTGCCCGATAAACATAAAAAAACAAATAAGGAACGTCAGCCCCAGTAGAAGTCCGACCATGATCATCCAGTAAAAATTGTAATCATCCAGCAGGATCCCGGCAATCACCATGATGATGCCGATTATTGTTAATATTGAAGAGATGATCGCCCATTTTTTTGCATTGTTTTTTGGCATAATGTCCACCTTCCTTTTAAAAATAATGGTTATGTCGAAAAATCATCAATTACAAATAATTATTTATGAATAATGGGATTATACAACATTTTTCAAAGGAGTGGAACAATCAATTTTGAATAGGATAGTTACAAATTTATTGATCCTTATTGCAAAATATTAACTTGTTCCATTGGATTTAATTGATATCTCTTTATTTACATTTCAATTCCAGTGTTCTGTTTTTTATTTATTCTGTTCCCTGGCTTGTCTGCTGATTTGTCTGCTGATTTGTCTGCTGATTTGTCTTCTGATTTGTCTGACGGTTTATTCGCTGGTTTATTCGCTGGTTTATTCGTCGATTTAAAATTGTTCAGTTTGATCCCGGACCATAATCCGATAATAACTTGTGTGGGAATTCCAATCACGAAGATCAGCCAGATGTTGTAGGAGAAAAGCGCCAGATATACAGACAGCAATACACTCCAGACCAGCAGAGAAATGATGGCAAAGTTTCTTCTCTTCTTCCCCCAGATTGAATTGAAGATAAGCAGCACGACAAATGTTACTGGCAAAGCATAAACATAAATAATCCATAAATTATGAATGTCTTTCATATAAAGACCGAGATATACAAAAACCATGGTGGCGATCAGCCAGACAAGGGCCGTTGCCAGCAAAGAAACGATCAGTTTGTTCTTCTTTTCCTGCGCAGAAATGATATTCGGCTTTTTCTCGTTTTCTGCGTGCTCCTCTTCCAACAGATAATCCACCGTGACTCCAAACAGATCCGCGATCCGTTTCAGAATAGAGATGTCTGGAATCGATTCGGCTCTTTCCCATTTAGAAATTGCTTTATCCGAATAATTCAACTTTTCAGCAAGCTCGGCTTGTGTCAGCTGCATTGATTTTCGCAAGTCGGTGATGTTTTTTGCAATTATCTGGTTCAATTTTTGCATTGCTCTTGATTTCTCCTTGCAAAGCGCTTTTTTAAAGCTTTGATTCTCACAATTTGTCTGATTTCACAAATAAATATTTACACATACTAATTTATCACAAAATGCATCAAAATGCCAATATTTCTCCGATTTTTGTTGTTTCAAAGCCGATTTGCAGGGCACTCTACCATCAGTAGAGTACCTGTTGTTTTTCTCTACTGTTGACAGTTGCTTTCGTAGTGTTCGGATTTCATGGTGTAGGTAAAATATTTCAAGCGATTCTTTTATAATAATATTGGAAAATAATATCTGATAAACAGTTTTCTACTGGATGGAAAAGAGAGGAATAAGCTATGACAAATAAAAAACCGGTTTTTTATGAAGTAACCAAGTTCAACAGCATTCGAGACATGCTTGATATCGCTAAAAACGAGGCGGGCGGACAGATTGCTTTTAAATACAAAAATGGAGAAGAGGTCCTCCATGTCACATACGATGAATTCATCGGGCAGACCGAGATTCTGGGCGCGGCACTGACCGATGCCGGGTTCGGAGAAAGCCATATCGCCTGTATCGGTAAAAACAGCTATAAATGGATTGTCTCCTATCTCACCGTCCTGAAAAGCGCAGGGGTTTTCGTTCCGATGGACAATGAGCTGCCCCCCGTGGACATTTTCAATATCATCAATCAAAGCAGTTGTGAAGTCGTCTTTTATGATAAAAAATATGAGGATTTGTTCCATGACAATCCGGATAAACTATCCGGCGTCAAAATGTTCATCGGGTTCGACCGAGGTGCAGCCGAAGGAGCTTTTCAATCGTTCGATCAATTCATGGAACACGGCAAAACATGCAGCCGGCAGAAATACGATGCGCTTTCAAGCGCTCCCGGGGATCTGAAGCTCCTGGTCTATACTTCCGGTACGACCGGCACATCGAAAGGGGTCATGCTTTCCGAGCACAATCTGGTTTCGAGCGTCTATTACGGCATGCAGGTCTCCACAGTATATGACACCTGCCTGTCGGTGCTGCCATACCATCACACCTACGAATCCGTCAGCGGGATTCTGGTTTCTCTGCACCACCACTCCACCATTTGCATCAACGATTCATTGAAAGCTGTTTTGAAAAATCTGCAGCTCTTCCACCCATCCTATATTTATCTTGTTCCTGCATTCGCTGAAGTGTTTTATTCGACAATCATGAAAACAGTAAAAAAAGAAGGCAAAGAAAAAGCGTTCCAGACTCTGATCCGCGTAAGCAACGGGTTGCGAAAAGTCGGGATTGATTTGAGGAAAACACTTTTCAAGCAGATTCACACCTCTTTTGGCGGCAGGCTCCGGAAGATCGTCTGCGGCGGAGCGCCGATCCGTCCTGAAATCGGCCAATTTTTTGATGACATCGGCATCAGTCTGATCAATGGCTACGGGATCACTGAATGCTCCCCCCTTGTATGCGCCAACAATGATTTTTTCAATGACTATCATACCGCAGGACTCAAGCTTCCCTGCATCGACTGGAGGATTGATTCTCCGAACGAGGAGGGAATCGGCGAAATCGCAGTCAAAGGCGATATCGTGATGCTTGGCTATTACAAGCAGCCGGAACTGACTGCGGAAGTCTTGAAGGACGGCTGGTTCTATACCGGGGACTACGGCTATATCAACAGCAAGGACCAATTGGTCATTACGGGAAGAAAGAAAAATATGATTGTATTGAAGAACGGGAAAAACATCTATCCGGAAGAAATCGAAGGATATATCCAGGGGCTGGATTATCTGGAAGAAGTGGTTGTCAGAGGGATGAAAAACGAGCACGGAGAAGAAATCTCCCTGCTGGCTGAAGTGTTTCTGAACAGTGAAAAAACCGAAAAGGAAGTTTTAAAAGATATCCATCTGCTGTGTAAAGAGCTTCCTTCCTATAAGCATGTTTCCGAGGTCATCATACGAAAAGAGGAATTCCCGAAAACAACGTCGAAAAAGATCAGAAGAACCGCCTGATTCGATCGCAAAAGCAGGAAACGTCAACGATTCCGTTCTATGTGCGAAAGTAAAAGGGATATGCTGTCCATACGGCATATCCCTTTTTTATAGCAATTTTCATAACGATTTTGCAGTGCCTCAATGGCATTTTGCAGTCATGATTGCTTCACGATCAGCCCAAGCAGCCTCGCCAGATCCGCTGCCTGGGAGGCATTGACAATCGCGCCTTTCAGTTCCTCGCCGGATACGATCATCCGGTCGATCCAGGCATTGGTGAAATCCACTCCTTTAAGGGGCGTTCTAAAAAAACTCGCATGGATGAGCTTGACATCATCCAGTTCGAGCTCCTGTAATTTACATTCTTCGAAATTCGCATCGCTCAAGTCCGTTTCGTGAATCAGAACCGTTTTCAGCTTTGCATTGGCAAAATTCGCATAGGCAAAATTGCTGCCGATCATGGACAAATATTTCAGACTGCTATTTTGCAGATTGGCTCCGACCCCTTTGCAGGAATCGAATCGGCATCGGTTGAAATACCCGTCGCTGAAATCACTATTTGAAAAATCGCAGGATTTAAAAACAACATCAAGAAAATCCGTCTTTCGAAAAATGCAATGATTGAATTTACAATTTTCAAAGAGGCTTTCCCGGAAACAGACTTTCGAGAAATCCATATCGGTAAAAGCAATCTCTTTGATGTATCTGGCGGTAACATCGCTTTCTTCTTCCCTGGCAAGATCAATCGCATCCAGAAAATCCTCCATCGGTTCCAGATTTTGTGAAATGGCAGGTTTCATGATCTTCATTGATTTCACCCTCCAAACGATTGTATTCATATGAGGAATCGTAATAGCATGTCAGCCCGGTGACCGCAGGTCCGGCCGGTCAGCCGGCGGGAGGTGTCACCCCGGCTGTTTTGCAGTTTGCGACATGCTGCTCCCACGTGTCAGCAAAATAAAAAATCCCGGACTTGTCGGTGACAAAATACAGAAATGTCGTGTCCGCCGGAGAAACAGCGGCTTTCAGCGCGTCGGTTCCGGGATTGCAGATAGCACCCGCCGGAAGGGCGCTGCATTTATACGTATTATAATAGGCGTTGTATCGGTTTTTATCTCCGGAGATATTGGGTTTGAGATATTGTTCCACATAGAAAATAGTCGGATCCGCTTCAAGGCGCGTTCACTTTTTTAGCCCTTTAATAAAAAGGGGGTAAACCTTCTTCAAATCCTCCACGACGGCC